>NZ_QCZG01000005.1 GCF_003097615.1 Pueribacillus theae | reverse complement strand
TAATAGATGGCTTGTTTTCCTATGCCCTCTTTTTCAGTGGTTGCCCGTAGGAGTTATTTCAGACTTTAACCTCCAAGATTAGTTAATATTTAATCTGTGAAGAGATCTCGTCACTAAATACACAAGTTCCTTTTCCAAGAACAACCGGAGCGACCATCAGTGCATATTGTCCACAAAATGATCTTTCATTAGAATCTCGTCGATTCGACATAAAAAGTCTTAGGGTAGCTGACCTCAGCTACCCTTCGTGTGGTCAAAGTTATTCTTCCCTTGCTTAATCCATGTTTTTTTAAAAGGAAAGAGATTACGCAAATTTTCATCTCTTAGCCAAATTGCCCCCCAAGCAAAAATAGCAAGATAGACCGGAAACAATATATAAGTAAAAAGCGGGTTATCCAAACGAACATGCGTAGCGATCGCTCCACCAAAATATCCGGTTAGCAATACTGCACCCAATACAGTTGTGCGGGGAATCATGTAAAGAATAGCAGAAATTAATCCTAATGTTCCAAGCACACTAAGATGATGTTCTGAATATCCAAGTGTTAGTGTTCCATCCACAACGGAAGCGGGCTTAAAAAATTTGGATATACTGTCAAATAGCATAAATAAAATGACAAGTCCGCTCATAATTCGTGTTGTCCAAAGCCTACTTTTTGAAATTGTCTGATTCATAGTTTATCTCCTTTTTTTAAATTTCGCATTCATTTTCGACATCCTTTCAACTATTTGTTAGTTTTAACCGATTTCTACATACGAAGGAACTTCTTATCGGTTTGACTTTAATTATATAAAGAAATTTTTGGTCATATTTCTTTTAAATTGCTAAGTTTGATGGGTCATAGAAGAAAATTATTAATAACATTCGAAGGGAAAAATAAAGTGCGGGAATCCGCACTTTATACAAAAAAAGTTTTATTTCTTAGAATAACTCGCCAAATAGCAATTCACTATTTTTTTATGTCCTCGAATGCAGTACGCCATCCTTTAAGCAACAATTCCCGTAATTCTCCAGGCTCGCTAAGATTCATCTAAACAAGCATGACTTTTTTTTATTTGTCTGTTCCGAGCCAGGTAGCAATATACCAATGATTGCCGAAGGGATCCTTTACACCTGCACTTCGTTCTCCGTAAGGCATATCCTCCGGCTCATATAGAGATGTTGCACCGGCATCAAGTGCACGTCTGTAACTTTCGTCAGTGTCGCTTACATACAAATGAATCGCATTCTGCATCGGAGGATACTGCTCGCGTCTTTCCGAACATTCAATAATTGAATCCCCGAGCTTAACTTCTGCATGTCGGATAAACCCATCAGAATCTGTCGTTCGGTTTAATTCCCTCGCTTCAAACGCCTTAATAAGAAAATCAATCAGTTTATCGGCTCCCTGTACAATTAGATAAGGCGTGACAGTGTGAAAGCAATCCCGTATCGGTTTGTTTACCATCATATCTTCCTCCTACTCTTAACATATATTGATTTGAATCTTTCCAAATTCTTGGAATATCACCTATATTGTAATGTTAGTAAAAGAAGATGTATTGTAAATTTTTTTCCTGCTTTTTCAAATAGGCTAGTTGTGGAAGCATTTACTTATGAAAGTGGTACATGATTTGGATGCCTACCCTCTATCAAACGATAATTTGTTGGAGTTAGACCGGAGAAAGCATGAAATTCTTTTATAAAATGAGCCTGATCATAATAGCCGGAATCGATAGCGACATCCATCCATTCGATCCGCTTACCCTGTCCAATTGCGAGTATGACTTTTTGAAAGCGCATGAGACGGCAAAAACGTTTAGGCGTCATTCCGACTTCTTCTTTAAACAATTGGATAAAACGTTTGGGGCTCATGCCGATTTGTTCAACCGTATCAGAAATCGAATGAATATAGGGCGAATTTCGAAACTCAGTGAGCGCAAACTTTACAGCAGGATTCCACGACCAAGACAGTGGATTCTGAGCCAAAAAATATTTTTCAAGAATTCGAAAACGATGTTCGGTTGTTGCAGAGTACAGCAACTCATCGCGCAAATCTTTTGCACGAGCTCCCCATAACCTGTCTAACGGCACGATTGAATTATGAAGTTCATTTATCGGCATATCGAAAAACGGAGTTGCTCCACCTGGCTTAAAATGGACACCTATCATCGTCGACTCATTTGCTGTATCAATAATAAAATGTTCAGAATGCGGGCCACATACAATAGCGCTGCTTAATATTATCCTCGTGTTTTGCCGATCGAATAATTGGACCGTGTCATTGTGAAGATCGATGATGAGTTCCGTGGAGCCATTTGGAAGCGCCAATTCCCTTTTGTGTGATGGGTTATAACCTTCAAGAAGCCAAAAATAATCAATGAATGATGATAAAGGTGCTTGAGGAATGTAAGTTTGTAATAACATATTTTTTCAGCACAGCAAAGAAAAAAAGCCGTAGACTCCTTTCTCTTCAAGCATAGAAGATTATTAACTAAGTCTTTCCATTAATAATAAAAGTTTTACAATAAGAAAAGCAACTGATGATTCCTTTCAGTCGCTTAAATTTGAAATTTAATGTTTTTCCATTACAGCAAAATAATTTTCTTCATTATCAGCAAAGTTAAACACTCTGCCAGAAGGCATATTTACGATTTCTCCAACTTTAATATTTTGATTTGATAAATGGCTATGTAATTCATCGAATTTATCTGTAAAGAACATTAAAGATGGAGTACCAAGATTTAATTCAGGCTGCATTTTAGCAACGAGTTCCTTATTATGCAAAATGATACTTGTTTCGGAAGTCTTTGTTGGGGCAATTTCTATCCATCTCATGCCTTGACCATTATTTTCATCGGAAATGATTGTAAACCCAACGATTTCTGTCCAAAAATTCACACATCCATCCTGATTATTTACATATAGCATCACTTGACCAAGTTTACTAATCATAGATTTTTTCCCTCCTTTTATAAATCAAGGTACCAAATCAGATATTCTTACAGGTTACTTGAAGCTTCCACTAACAATTTAGCTAACATGTCGTAATCCGGTGAATCACCTTCACGAATTTTAAGCCATTTTCGCTCAGGAGGGCCTTCAAATTTAACTCCTTCAGGTAATTTCAAACCGCCTGCGTCCATAATCATAAACGAAATCGTATCCTTTGCGGGTGACATAACAGCGGCATAATGCCCGTTCTTCAAAAAATGCGGTTTCTTTGTATTGAATTCGTTCTTCAGCGTCTAAAATGGACTCGTGAACCATCTGGCGTAATCGATTGCAAACCTCCACCTTCCAAGACGGCTCAAGATTTTCTATATATGAAATGACTTCTTGACTCATTGGAAATTGCACCTCCTTTATAAAACATAATGATAACTATTAAATAGAATCTTTGATTGCTCTTATTCTACTATGAAAAATCAAGATAGTTTTCTTATATATTGCTATTTTTTACTATCTTTTATATACTTCCGCATTCACACATTATAAGCAAAACTTTAAGGGGAAACACCTTCTGTAAAATAGGAATGAATACCCAAAATTCTGTGAGATAAGACCAAAAAATATCGCTCCCAGTCCAATTCCTAAAAATCAAATCTGTAAAGAAAGAAGCATTCCCCACACCTTTCTTATGTGCAGGAACAAGACGAAGCGTCGTTGCTTAGAGAGTCGGCTGTGCTTGCTCCAAGCCCAATCTCGTACAAAATTGCAGAAGCAATGACTCCTATCAACCCATTGGATGAGAAACTAAGGACGTTTCCCTCTCTGTGTAGTAATAGTCGCCTTCGAACACCCTGTCTTTGCCTCTAAGCTCTATGGACTCTTTGCTCCGCTTTATCTCTAATTTCCGCCCATCTCCGCATTCCAAGGCGACAATGTATAGATCAATTTGATAATGGATAGATGGAACTGAATAAAAGCTTTCTTCGTAGCCCTTCAGCCTCAGCGCATGATATTCCGCTTTTCTCCTATTCTCGCAAGGACCCTTGCCACTGCTTTGATGTATGTTGTTCACAGGGAGAAAATTTCACATCAAAACGATAGCTAACATGATCATCCCTTACCACAGCATTTTTTATATTTCAAACCACTGCCACAAGGACAAGGGTCGTTACGGCCAACTTTTTCAACTTTTACTGCGGGGTTCGTCTTTTTACTTCGCGGAAAGTTTTTCAGTAAATTTGGGTTTCGCCGTGATTTTGGTTGCTCAAAACAAGCCCACCAATGCAGTTCCTTGATCGTGTCATCAATGAATTGTAGATGTACATCCTGTTTGTTTCTTTTTAATACATCCTCTTGAGACATCTTCAAAGTCTCCTCAACATCTTGAAGACTTATGATATATTCAGCCACTTCTCCCTTTTCGTATAATTGTTTGATTTCACTATAAACTTCAAGAGGATATAAATCGTCACAACAACTAACAATATTTGCATTCACATGATAATTTAAATGTTGAAGCTTGCCGGTTAACAGTTCTTTAAAGTATGCAATGATTTCATCTCTTTGCAATTGATTGTTTAGTACAAGCGCGGCAAGACTTCTTAAAGCTGCGCCTCGTGCGTATTCATCGATTTCATCATTTTCGATTAAACCCTTCAACAAGTCGATGTTGCCATTGTAAGTTGAAGCCAAGATGCGATGTGCCGCTTCAGTTAACGTATCTGACAAAATATAATGAAGCGTTTCGCCTGGTAACCTCAAAATTTCTATAAACAATGGATAAAGTTGCTTAACCCTGAATTGAGCGAGCAAATATAAAGCATAAATATGATCAATTCGAGAACTACTGTTAACGAATTCTTCGGGATTTGCTTTAACCTCTTCGACAATCTCTAGAAGTAAAGGGATTGCTTCGTCTCTACCCTCAATAATTTGCTGAAGTTGTTTACGAGGAAATTTACCGTCGTTGTAGCGAATTGAACCTAGCAAATCTTCCATCTTATAGAATCTTCCTTTCTCTCCCTAGGGAACTACTTTAAAATCTAATATATAAAAATGGTGGTCAAAACCAAAGACTTTGTGTATTTTTTCCGTTTTCATTATTGCCATGCTTACGGCATCAACATAAAAAATTTCTGGTCAGGAAAATCTTTCAATAGTTGTTCTGCCAATGCTAATGTATCTTAATGATCTAGGATTATCTTTAAGTACCGTTCCTTTTAGAACTATTTATTATTTCAAGAAATCGTTTAGCATAAGAAAACCCTTCACGATATCGTAGCCAAGTATATGTCTCGGCAATTACAAAACTTGAAGAAATTCGTTGAACTGAAGGGTCAAGACTTTTCAAGAAGTTACTGGCACGTTCATGAAATTGGTCTTTTTCCTCTATTAATGCAATCTAAGCCCTAGTATCGATAAACACTTTATCACGTTTCATCGGTGTCCTCATTATTTTTCAAATAAATATCTTGGTCGTGAGATGTTGAACCATCGGTGATTCCATTTTTTACCACACCAATGAGTTCTAATATTGGATCGTCTAATTCCTTTTTGTTTTCCGTTAGATAACTATTTATGGCATCTCTAATAATTTGTGCTTCTGTCTTGCTTTGTCGAATTGATAATAATTTGATTTGTTCATTTTGTTTGAGCTCTAAATAGATTTGTTTTCTAACCTTTCTTTCGTCTTTCATTTTTCCACCACTTCATATACATTATTTAATAACAAAGTGATGTAAACAACTTTCTTGTCTATTTCGCTGATGATTTTTCCCGAATGGATTGTACGGTTTCAGCTACTGAAAGCTGCTCCGGATTTGTCAAAATTTCGATTACTGCCGGCTTGTTTGTTTCCAACGCTTCATTTAGCGCCTTTTCAAAGTCTTCGTTTGATTTCACTTTAAACCCCTTCGCACCTAGTGATTCACTTAACTTCGCAAAGTCAACATCATTTAACTCTGTTCCAATCACTCGTTCTGGATAGTGCATTTCTTGGTGCATTCGAATGGTTCCGTATGAACTGTTATTAAAAACAAGGGAAATGACCGGAATGTTGTACCGAACTGCTGTCTCTAATTCTTGGACAGTCATCATAAATCCGCCATCGCCTGAGAGGGAGACGACAGTCTTATCGGGGTTTGCTATTTTGGCACCAATTGCTGCAGGGAGCCCATACCCCATCGCTCCTGAAGTCGGGCCAATATACGTTTTTGGTTTTCGGAAGGAATAGAAGCGATGCAGCCATCCGGCGAAATTCCCTGCATCATTTGTTATGATAGCATCTACTGGGAGTCGTTCCTGCAAGGTTTGAATAATTCGCTGATTATCAACCCATTTTCCATTTTCATTTGCTTTTACCTTCAATGACTGTTCATATGCTATTCTTCTTTCTGCTGCCCATCCATTCCATCTCTTGTTTACTTGCATTTCCAATAAAACTTCCAACGCTTCTTTCGCGTCTGCCACAATTCCAATGTCTGGTGAGTACACTTTTCCTAGCGTTTCATAGGAAATATCAATGTGAACAAGTTTCGGATTGTGGTTAAAGATGCGATAGTCCTGAGTTGTTACTTCAGATAAACGCGTACCAATCGCAAGAATGAAATCCGCATGTTTCATCGTTTCCAAAATTGCCGGGAAGGTTCCTAAACCGGCATGCCCTGCATATAACTTGTTGTCATTTGGAAAAACATCATGGCGGCGAAAAGAAGCCATAACCGGGATTTGATACTTTTCAGCCAATTCAACAAGCAACTGTTCACCGTGGGATGCAATCACTCCTCCGCCAGCTAGAATAAGTGGCCGTTCTGCTTCACCTAGCAATTCAGCAACGTTTACTACTTCTTTCGCACTCGGTCTTGGAGCTGGAATTTGAATAGGAGGCCCAAAATTCATCGTTGCCTCTTCGACGAGAACGTCTTCTGGGAGCGATACGACAACAGGGCCAGGCCTTCCAGTTTGTGCAACTCTGAAGGCACGCTGAATGAATTCGGGAACCCGTTCAGCATCCTTAATTTCTACCGTCCATTTCGCGATATGTCCAAAAAACTGGTCCAAGTCTACCTCTTGAAACCCTTCACGCCCCCGAAACTTGCTATGCACCTGGCCTAGTAAAACGACCATTGGCGTAGAATCTTGAAATGCAGTATGGATGCCGATTGCTAAATTCGATCCACCGACACCTCTCGTTGCCATCGCAATTCCGGGCTTTCTTGTCGCCTTCCCGTACGCTTCCGCCATAAAAGCAGCTCCGCCTTCGTGGCGTGCTGAGATCATTTTAATTGTCTTTGCCTCATAGATGCTGTCCATTAATGGCAGATAGCTCTCGCCAGGAACACAAAACACGTGTGAAACATTTTCGCGTTTCATCACTTCCACAATCGCATCAGAAGCTTTCATTCTTTTTTTCATAAAGCACTCTCCTTTTAAAAAAATGGGGACTTGACCAGAGGCAAGGCCAAGTCCCTTTTCTAAAAATATATTTATACGGGATATACAGGATGCTTACGATCGGTAAAAATTTGATATTTCGACATGTATGCATCGAACCTTTTTACCAGTTCCTCACGCAAGTTGTTCGGTTCAACGATCCCATCTATGATCATGTCAGAAGCTAATTTATATATATCAATGTCTTGGCGGTATTCTTCTCGTTTTTCCTCGATAAATGCCTGTCTCTCATCCTCCGGTAATTCAGCAATTTTATTTGCGTAAACAGCATTTACAGCTGCTTCAGGACCCATCACTGCAATTTGTGCAGTTGGAAGAGCTAAACAGCAATCCGGTTCAAACGCAGGGCCCGCCATTGCATACAAACCTGCACCGTACGCTTTTCTTACGATTATTGAGATTTTCGGAACGGTGGCTTCAGACATAGCCGAAATCATTTTTGCGCCGTGGCGAATAATGCCGGCCCGTTCAACGGTTGTTCCAATCATGAAGCCAGGAACATCCGCTAAGAATAAAAGCGGGATGTGGAATGCATCGCAAAGAGTAATAAATTTAGCAGCTTTGTCAGCCGTATCGTGAAAAAGAACGCCGCCTTTCATTTTTGGCTGGTTTGCGATGATGCCAACGGGTTTTCCGTTTATTCTTGCAAGACCAGTAATAAGTTCAGGGGCGAACAATTTTTTTATTTCAAAAAAAGAATCTTCATCAATCACTCTTTCGATTAAGTCTTTCATATTAAAAGGGGCATTTTGATTTTTGGGGATAATCTCCTCAAGGGATTTTTCAAATGCTTTCGGTTCCAACGCTTCTTTTTCTGGTGGTTTTTCTTTATAGTTTGCAGGAAAATAAGCCAAGTATTGTCTTGCTTTTTCAATCGCTTCTTCTTCTGTTTTCGTAAGAAGGTCTCCGCACCCGGATACAGAACAATGCATTCTTGCTCCTCCCATTTCTTCAAGGGACACTTTCTCACCAATGACCATTTCGGCCATTCTTGGAGAACCAAGGTACATGGAGGCGTTGCCTTCCACCATAAAAACGACATCGCAAAATGCAGGTATATATGCCCCTCCAGCCGCCGAAGGTCCGAATAATAAGCAGATCTGTGGAACTTTTCCACTTAGTTTCACTTGATTATAAAAAATCCTTCCAGCCCCGCGGCGTCCCGGGAACATTTCAATTTGATCAGTGATCCTGGCACCTGCTGAATCAACGAGGTAAAGCATGGGAACCTGTAGCTTTTCCGCTGTTTCTTGAATTCGGATGATTTTCTCAACCGTTCTTGAACCCCATGAGCCAGCTTTAATTGTCGAATCATTGGCCATTACACAGACCGTTTGTCCATTTATTTTTCCAATTCCAGTAACGACACCATCTGCCGGTAACCCGCCAGCTTCACAATTAGCGAAAAATGCGTCCTCGATTTCGATACCCTTATCAAACAGTTTTTCCAACCGTTCACGAACAAACAACTTCCCTTGTTCTGAATTCTTCTTATGATATTTAGGCAAGCCGCCCTTGAGAATTTGTTCAACTCTTTCTTTATGGTTTGGCACTGATGCTTTCTCTTTTATCGACATACTACAATCCTCCTTGCTTATTGAAAATATTTTTTTCTAAAATCCGTTTCTTATGTGTAGCTAGCATCCGAGTTGCCTTGCAATCACGAGTCGTTGAATTTCAGATGTGCCCTCGCCAATTTCCATTAATTTAGCATCCCGCAAATAGCGCTCGACTTCATATTCTTTCATGTAACCGGAGCCTCCATGTATTTGTATCGCTTGATTACACGTTCTTGTCGCCATTTCAGAGGCGAATAGTTTCGCATAAGCGGCTTCTTTCGTAAATGGCTTTCCTTGGTCCTTCAACCATGCTGCTTTTAATACCATATTTCTAGCAAGCTCAATTTCCATTGCCATGTCAGCAAGTTTGAATTGAATCGCTTGAAATTTAGAAATGGTTTGGCCGAATTGTACTCTTTCTTTCGAAAAAGCTAAAGCTTTATCAAAGGCTGCCTGAGCAATCCCGATAGCAAGCGCTGCTATAGAAATTCGGCCACCATCAAGTGTATAAAGAAATTGACTGAATCCTTTGTTCGGATCACCTAATAAGTTCTCTTTTTGAACTTTTACGTTTTCTAACACTAATTCAGAAGTATTCGAACCTCGAACTCCCATTTTTTCATAGTTGCTGCGAATCGTAAAACCGGGTGTATCTGTCGGAACAATCAACGCGGAAATAATATTTTTTCCATCTTTATTTTTTCCGGTTACCGCGGTCACGATAACCTGTTTTGCATAACCTGCGTTTGTAATCCAACATTTTTCACCGTTGATAATGTAATGGTCACCCTCCAATACAGCATTCGTTCGTGTTCCACCGGCATCTGAGCCAGCGTTCGGTTCCGTTAGTCCGAAAGAACCGAGGGCTTTCCCTGATGCTAAAGGTGTCAAAAATTTCTCTTTTTGTTCTTCTGTTCCAAAGTAATAGATCGGACTTGCTCCTAATGAAACAGCTGCTGCATAGCTAAGGCCAGTACTTCCACACGCTCTCCCAACCTCTTCGACAGCTAACGCATACGAAATCGTATCCCCGCCAGAACCGCCATACTTTTCTGGAAACGGAATACCGAGCAAACCTAACTCGCCCATTTTTTCAAATGTTTCAATTGGAAATCTCGCTGTTTCATCAACTTCTATCGCTTTCGGAGCAATTTCCTTTTCAGCGAATGCACGTACCATTTCCTTCGTCATCTTCTGTTCCTTCGTTAATTCAAAATTCATCTTTTTACGCCTCCCAGTATTGAAAACGCTCTCTTTTTTACAACAAACCTAATCTGAGCGATCGCTCAGATTACCAATATGTTTTTAGTTTAGTCTATTTCAAAAATTTCGTCCATAGTAAATTGTTTAAAAATGATATTTTATTTGTTCATAAAACTCATCGTATTTTCTCGCTAGTTCAAAATCCAAGTCCGTTAATCCTCTGGCGTTCCAGGAAGATATTTTTACAGAGATTAGTTTGTAGTCAATCGAAATAAACGGATGGTGATTTGCTTCTTCTGATGCCTTAGCAACCTGGTTCACAAATTCAATTCCTTGAAGATAGTCTCTAAACCTATATTTTCTAATAATCCATTTCTCATCAGTTAGCTTCCAATTTTTATTTTCTTCCAGCTTTTTCTTAATTTCATCTTGTGTAAGCCTCTCTAATTTCAATTTATAGAGCCTCCTCTGTATGAAAGATAAAGTTTTTCTATATTTTGACGAAGCTGGAACTTCGCCTCCACTATTGACTTGCCTTTGATTGCCGCTACCTTTTCCAAGCTGTCAAATAAAAAGAGAGGGGTTGTACTTTTTCCTGAAAAAGGGCCGGAAAATGGCCATGGCCCATCTGTTTCAAGTAAAAGTTGACCCATCGGCGTAGATTGAACAAGCCGCTTATCCCTTTCGCGGTAACAAACTTCGGGTGTTACGGAGATAAAGTATCCTTCATGAATAATCTCTTTCAATACCTCGGCTTCCGCTTTTAGCCAATGAAAATGCGCTTTCGTCATTTTTTCTTCTTTAAGAACAGCTAAAGCGAGTGGTGCTTTATTATGTACAGCATGAACGGCAACCGGCAATTCTTGGGCTTTCGCTTCGCATGTTAAAATTGTAAAAAGTTCAATGTACGGCTCTAGAGGTGGATTCCCAAGTTGCTTAAGCGAATAATGAGGCAACCCGATCTCACCAACACCATTTATTCTATGCTTTTCCGTGCGAATTAATTGGATTAATTCATTTAATTCCTTGTCGGTCGGCAGACGCTGTTCTGGATGCCAGCCTAAACATGGATAAACGAAATCGGGAAAACGTTCCGCCAAAGAAAGTGTATGATAGCAAGAGTGAAGGTCGGTTGAAACCGCAACAACACCGTTAATACCGCCTTCCTTCCAGCGTTTGATTTGATCTGCGATTTGTTCAGTAGGGTATTGGTCTAGATGAATGTGGGCATCAATCACCATTCTATTCTCCTATCTTTACGTTGATACAAAACACCAAAAACATTAAGACCCTATCTATCTAGTTCCTGATCATCGCCGTAATTCCTTCCTGAATATGAAAAAGCTCGATACGCCATCCAACTCAATCGATAACAAAAATACCCTCAAGCGAGCGCGACTTGTACAATGGAATCTGCTCACTCAAAGATGGTCTGGCTCACTCCCTTTTGGAAAGGGGGTGATGCTTATGACAACATTCGAACCAATGATGATGCTCACATTTGGCATTTTAATTGTGGCAATGTTGTCTTAAGATAAAAAGAAATAGACCTTCCTTGAGCCTGAAAAATTTAGGGAAAGGCCTATTTCTTATTAAAGCAAATAATTGAAATTTTTTTAATTTTATTGAACGGCACTTTCATCCATGTAAAGAAACTCCCACATATGACCGTTAATATCATAGAAACTCCGTGAATACATCGGTCCTTGCTCGATCGTCTCATAGCTGGGCGTTCCACCCAAGGCTAGCGCTTTATTAACGATTTCATCCACTTGCTCTCTACTGTCAGATGATAGGGCTACGATGCCTTCTATACTTTTCGATGCATCGGAAAGTTCCTTATCCGTGAAATTTTTGAAAAACTCTTCAGTCAACAACATAACAAAGATATTCTCATTAACAACCATACATGCTGCATTCTCGTCACTAAATTGGGGATTAAATTCAAAACCTATTTCACCAAAAAAGCTCTTTGTTTTGTCCAAATCTTTAACCGGTAAATTCACGTAAATTTGTTTCGCTTGCAATCCCACTATGAAATTCCTCCCTCAATAAAGTTAAAATTTTCTTCATTGTAGCATGGAAAAAAGGAGAAAATTTCTTATCGATTGCTATTTTTTAACAACGCGATTAAAGAAACGATTCATCAACAATGGCAAAGAAACAAGGATTGGAGGGTCATCAAGTCGTGGCTTACGAAGTATAACATGCTGATGAGGAACCGTGGAATAAGGCTTAACGATGATTGGTTCCTTCAATTTGGCACGTAAAGTTGTGTACGGCAGAAGAAAATCTTTCGCCTTCATTTCCCAAGAGACTGATGTTGCCATCATATAATAGATGCCCGGTTTTACATCGGTAAAGCAAAAATCCCCCAATGAAGACAGCAACGTTCCGTATAAAGGGAGTCCTTCCGGAATCGGTTTCGGAAATAAGCCAATTAAAATAATCCCCTGAAAAGGAACTTCCGCACTGACAGTTCCTTTTACGATGAGATCTTGATTTGTTTTAAGTAAGGGTAAAGACCAATGGTTTATTGTTCGTAACTTATCGAAGTGTTCACCCGCCTCAAGCGCCGAGTTTCGAAATTTGGATGGCGTGACACCTATCCGTTTTGTAAATCGAGTAGTGAAAGTTCCTAAGCTTTGCTGACCGATTTCCATTCCAATATCGCGAACACTGAAGTTCGTATGCAACAATAAATCTTTCGCCTTCTCCAGCTTTAGTGACGAGACATAATAGAGCGGTGAGAGACCGATTTTTTCTTTAAAAATACGCGTGAAATGGTACGGGCTATAACCTGCGTAACTTGACAATCGTGAGAGAGGAAGCGGATCGTAAATATGTTCATGTATATATGTGATTACCTCATTAATGACTAAATCTGAATATCGGTCACCCACCATACCTCACCCTTCCTTGATCACGATAATTCATCTTCTCTAATTAAATGATTGTTACTATTTTAAAATATATAAGAAACTGTGAATATTTCACTTATTTCACAAAGACTGTTTTTCTAACATTTTCTCTAATTCAACTTTTCTCACTTTCCCTGTAGCTGTTAACGGCAATTCATCAATAATTTTTATAACAGGAACTTTATAGATCGCCATATTTTCTTTACACCATTGGTATATTTTTTCCTCATTGAGTTTATCCTGATAATCTGCATTTAACTTTACAAACGCAATTGGGATTTGTCCTTTTTCAGTGTCTTCCTGTCCAACTACTCCACATCCTTCACTACCAGGCATTTTTCCCATAATTGTTTCAATTTCGGATGGAAATACACTCATCCCATTGACCTTTAACATTTCTTTTCTGCGTCCCAAATAATGCAGAAACCCTTCTTCATCCAAGACACCGATATCTCCAGTGTGGAACCAACCGTTGCTAAAGGATTTTTTTGTCGCTTCAGGTTTATTCCAGTACCCTTTTAGCAAAGATGGTGTTTTAATAACAATTTCCCCTTCTTGTCCTAAGGGTAGCAGCTCACCCGATTCAAAATCGACAATTTTAATCTTCGTTCCAGGCATGGGCAATCCGCAAAAGACAGGTTGAGCTTTGAGGTCCATGTCATCAGTTTGTAAGCCCGTTGTAAATGTATCCATCGTGTGAGTTTCTGTCATACCGAAGGCAGATTCCTTCATTGTAACTCCGGTAAGTGTTTTCCATCGTTGACGGTACTCGATTGATAACTTCTTAACAAATGAACTGACAGAAGTCGCTTGAATCGAACTTAGATCATATTTTTCAAGTTCAGGATACTCCATTAATTCAATCATATTATCTAGAACTCCGCCGACGCCGCTTAATTTATAACGTTGAATGGCTTCTAGAACAGCTTTTACATCCCAGCGATAAAGCAATACTTGCGTGACGCCTTTAAAGACGGGACCAATAATGCTATTTTCACCCGCAATCCAAAAAATAGGTAAATAATTCAGCCCAACCTGATCTTCTGAGGACGTAGAACTAAAAGAAAAAGTAGCAATGCAGGCTGCGGTATATAACATATTTCGCTGGGTATGTTCACAGCCTTTAGGCATTCCCGTCGTGCCGCCTGTATAGTTAAGAGCGGCTAAATCATCCAGATTGACATTAACTCCCAGGCCAGAGGAGTAATCCGAATTTTCTATTATCGAAAGGAAAGATGTCGTATCTGGACAAGAGATCGGTTGGAGCGGCATTGAATGATGCAATGGTATTGTTGGTTTTTGCGGCAAAAATTCTTTCAGACTCGTCGTCACAACTTCTCTTAGACTCGTTTGAGCTTTTACTTTTTGTACCAGTGAATATAAATGATCTAGCGTTACTATAATTTCTGCGCCGGCATCATTTAATTCATAGAGTAGTTCTTGTTCTTTAAACATGGGATTGACTGGTACATGAACACAGCCTGCTTTCAGTATTCCATAGAAAGCAATGAGGAATTGTGGGCAGTTAGGTAGAAAAACCGCCACTCGATCTCCTTTTTTTACTCCTATAGAGAGAAGGTAAGAAGCGAAACGATTGCTCCAGTCATCCAATTGTTTAAATGTAACTTCTAAACCGTAATAAATAATGCATGCTTTGTCGGGTGTTAACTCTGCCCGCTTTCTGAGATAATCTGTAATGAGTATTTCACCAAATGGATAATGTGGTTCTTTTGGCAGTTCACTTGGCCAATTTTTATCCCATAATCTTTGTAAATTTTCAAGGTATTGTTGTTCATTCATCGGTTAAACGCTCTCCTTTTTAGTTATTTATATTATTAAAAGCCAGTAAGCCAATTTACAAGAAGTCTCTGGCTTTTTGAGCCTTTCTCTGAAAAAAGATACTCATAGATATTGCCATCCATGTCCCTTTTAATTGAATTGTGAAATCAGTTGTAATCGCTTTCCAAGATGGGCTCCAGTTACCATCCCCTAGTATTCCTGTCATAACCAGTACGGAGGAATCATGGATAGGCGATTGCATTGAACATCATAATTCTCTCATCCCATCGGGCATGAGAAGGTCGCCCTCAGGTCTTAGTTCAATTCTAAAATATTCCGAAAAGACAGTCTAGTACTATTATTCCTGAGTGATTCATAAAAAACGAGATGTCTCATTAAAAAATGTACACCCCGTTTTTTAGCCTATCGAATAATGCTTTTTCAGCAATTCTAGCAGGTCGATTATACTCGATACTTGATTCCATGTAGATAAGAAAAGGAGAGAAAGCAATACATCACCGATATGCGTGCTAATCAAATATTTATTTTAAATTTTTGGACAAAAGCTTTTTTAATTCTTCTTTTTTTACCTTCCCAGTAGTGGTTAACGGTAGTTCCTTTATGATTTCTATGATCGGCACCTTATAAATCGCCATTTGCTCTTGACACCAAGCTTGCAGGTCCTCTTCAGTGGGATTCTCAACGATTTTTACTCTTGTTGCTGCTGGAATGGGGGTCTCATTAGTGACGGATTTAGCGATGCAACAACCGAGTAAAGGAATTGTTTTTCGTTCACTAAATCCTGTTACAACAATTGCTACTTCGTTTGCATGGCGAAAAGACGAAAAATCGCCTGTCGTGAATACTTTTCTCACATTAGCTAGGGAATTTTTGAAAACAAAATTTCAAGAAAGCCAATCTTAGAAGTAGAAAGTGGGCTTACTGTATTACATCAAGGCTTACAAGGCTTAGTGAACTACATCGCCATTGAAATGGCGATCTGCGGATTCCCCCACTTAGACTTCTTCGAATTCTCTAAATCTTGAAGCGGTGGTCTTACGGAAGGTTGCCCCGGGATAAACGGGTTGTCATCCGCAATTACGATTATAATTTCCATCTTCAAAATCCCTCCCATTCTTCAGAGTTTTTTGGGGATTTATTTTTGAAGCTCTTGATTTCAAAGCTATGATATACTACTCTTTATACAATAGAAACGGCTCACTCTCTATGAAGAGAGTGGTGTTTATTAAACTTTTAACGGGAGGGATATAGAATATGGCTCTTGAAATGAGAGATAATTGCGAAAAGTGTGATACAACGCTTCACTTGGATTCAGAAGCTTACATATGTTCATACGAGTGTACATTTTGTCCTGATTGCACTTCTGCGATGAATAATCTTTGTCCAAATTGCGGCGGGGAATTAGTTAAACGACCAACTCGCACATAAAAGAATTTTTACGTTGATAGCGAAATACGGCTTCCTCTGCCGGAAGGTTCAGCTGGCTGAACGATGAGTTTTCTTGCAAGCCTTGCTTTTAATTCTGGAACATGGCTAATGACGCCAATCGAAAGGTTATCCATGTTTAATTTCTCGAGAGATGTAATAACCGTATCAAGTAATTCCTGATCAAGTGTTCCGAACCCTTCATCAAGGAAGAAGAATTCCAGTGGATATTTGCCTCTAAGCTGAATGTTTGCTGATAATGATAAGGCAAGGGCCAGCGATGTTAAAAAAGTTTCTCCACCTGATAATGTGGAAACAGGACGTTTCACTCCGCCGTTTGCATTGTCGCGTATAACAAAGCCGCCATCGGAATTCACTTCAATCGCATAGCGCTGGCGGGTGAGATTTCCAAGTCTGGCCGAAGCATCCCTTGTCACTTGCATAAGCTGCTCTTCAGCCATAAATTCAACGAACGCATTTCCGCGAAATACGGTTTCGAGCTTGCTTAATTGTTCAACCGTTTTTTGAGCTTTCTTTCTTATCGTTTCTAGTTCCATAAACCGTTTATGCCGTTGTTCTACATTTTTATAATGATATTCCGTCTGTGATTTCGTCTCCATTGCTTCATTATACAATTGTTTGCTTTGCTTTAAATCATCTTCACTCTTCTTCCACTCTTGTTCGGTTAGTTGATTGTCTTTTAATTGGTTGTTTAGCCGGGTTAGATCGTGTGTAACAGCATGAAATGCTTCGAAAAATGATTCAATTCTTGCTTCCCATTCTTCTTGCTGATTGCTGCCAACGAAAGCGGATTCCAATTCTTCTTTGCTCTCAAAAATAGAAGTTGTTACTTGTTCGTCCCAGCGTTTCTGAGTGGTTTCTTTATGTTTGGATATTTGCTTTAAACGTTCTTGCTTGACATTTTCTTTATTTTCCAACACCTGCTTTTGTTCGTTTTTAATTTTAAACCGTTCAGAGGCTGCTTTTTCAGCTTGTTTCAGCTCAATAAGCCGCTGTTCCGCTTTTGACAGCAGTTGGGATGCCGGTTGTCCGTTTGTAATATGAGCAATTTGGGCTTTTATTTGGTTTACATCTTTTTCCAAGTAGTGAACTTCCGATTCAACTCTTTCTTTCTTTAGTTTTAAATTGCCGAGCAATTCTTTAGTATGTTCAATCGTCTTTTGCCTTTTTTGAATGTAAGGGATGCTGGCTTGCAAACGGGACTTCAACTCTGTCGCTTTCTTATCTCTTTCATTGATGTTTTTTTGTTCTTGTTCAATTTCCGAGAGGTTTTTTTGCGGGTATTTTTCTTTCCACCTTTCTAGTGCGTATTCCTTTTTTGTCGTTATTTCTTTCATTTTTCTTACTAGTTCTTGATGAAATTCGTTACTTTGTTCCCATTCGGATTTTGATTTAAGAAGCTCTTGTTCGTATTGGTTGTTGTTTCTTACAAAATGTCTCAAACGATTCTCTTGTTCGATGATGTCTTGATTTAAATTGTTTATCTCAGAAATCAACTCAGCAAGGGAATACTCGGAAGATTGCTGCTTAAACTCAGAGAGCGAAGGTTGTTCATTCAGATGTTCGCTAAGTGTTTCAATCTGTTGCGTCGATTTCGTTCTTGCAAGATCAATTTCATAATGCTTCGTCTTTATTTCTTCAATGGCTGTTGTTATTTTTTCGATTTTCCCTTTAACAACTTCAGTATCACTCGATGAATGCGTTTCAAACGATTTTTTTTGATGATTAATTGAACCGCAAACAGGACAAGGATCGCCAACTTGAAGTGAAGCATGAAGTTCTCTCGCCAGCTCCTCTTTCCTCAGATCATCTAAATTTTGTTCAGCCTTTTCCTTTTCTTTCACCAATTTTTTTTCAAAGCTTTCACATGCCCTCTTACATTCAGACGCTTGGTTGTATAATGTTTCTATTGATTGAAACAATTCTAAGCCTTGTTTTTGATGTTGTTTTAACATGCCTGAGCTGCGTTGGTATGCTTTTTGTTTTGCTTCAAATTGTTTTTTGGAGGTTTTCAACTCTTCTCCAATTTCTTTTTCCTTTTCGTTCAAAACATCTATTGCCCTTTTGTCATATAGTGCATCTTGAATCGATTGCCTTTCATCGGATGTTACAGTGCAAGAGTCTAATTCTACTTCTAATGCTTCCTGCAAATCTATGGCTTTTTTTAATTCGCCAAGGGCGGAAGCCAATATTTTTTCTTCAGTTTTCAATTCTTCTTTTATGGATAATAGGGACTTTTTCAGCTTGTCCATTTCAGAAGACTTTTCTTTCCACTGTTTTTCAAGTTCGATGGCCGATTTGAATGTTTCCGTTTTTTGAATGAGCTTCGGCATCATTTCATCAAGATTCTGTTTGGTTATTTCATAGTCTTTTCTAGCCGTTTCAAATTCTTCCCTTGTATGTAAGAGCTCCTTCCTGATTTCATCCAAATCCTTTTCACAATCTGATACTGCCTTTTCAGCTTCATTCAAGTCCGTTAGATAAGGCTTTAATCGATCCGCCTCCTGGGCTTTATGGAGTTCGCTTTTTAATTTATCAATCTCTTGCTCTTCTTGCTCTAATGCTTTCTTTTTTTCTTCGGTTTGTTGTTTCTCAATTTGTAATTTCCAAATTTCGCTCTGTGCTTGATAGATCTTTTCAGCGTTCTCCATCTCCGTTTTTTTTACGGCAAAGTTTTGCGCTGCTTTATTCGCTTCTTCTTTTGCTCTTTTGACATCTTCCGCAGTCGCATCACCTAATTCAAGCTGTGAGGCGGTAATTTCATTAAGCTTTGATCTTTCTGATTCAAGCTTTGTTTTTAGGCGTTTATTCAGCCTCTCGCCGTAAATTTCCAAATGAAAGAGCCGTTCCAACATTTTCCGTCGATCTGCCCCTTTTAAAGAAAGGAATTCGGCAAATTTCCCTTGAGGCAAGACGACTGCCCTTGTGAAATCATCAATGGTTAAACCAAGCAATTGTTGGACATTAGCTGTTACTTCACGTTCTTTATCAGCAAGGACGATTTCCTCTTCGCCAATCTCCACAAAACGGCAAAGACTTGTTCTAACCGAGATATCTCCACTGCGCTTATATGTCCGTTCAATTCGATAGCGCCCGCCACTTTCAGATTTTCCAATTTCAAAAGTGAAGGAAACAGTAACTGTATTTTCCGCATGGTTCAAAATCCCCTGTGTATTGTTCGCTGCTCTTTCCACTTTTCCATAAAGAGCGAGTGTCATGGCGTCCAGTATCGAAGATTTCCCGCTTCCTGTCGATCCGAAAATCCCAAATACGCCAACTTCTCTTAACGTTTCAAAATTGATAACTTGTTTCTCTCTAAAACTATGTAATCCGGAGATTGTAAGTTCAATCGGACGCATATGTGTTCACCCTTTAAAATAAAAAAGATAGTACACCAATTATATCAATATTTCGCTTAATCACACCTGAAAATTCACCTTTCATTACTTCCTTTTCATTGATAAAAACGATTAATACAATGATTATGCATTAATCGTCGTCATCTGCAATAAGTTCAAAAAACAATTTTACTAATTCCTCTTCAGGTTTGGCGCCACCCGTTTGGCGTTCGTAAAATCTCGTAAAAAGCTCATCGATCGGCAAGGTGGAAAAATGGGGTTCATCCATTTCTTCACGGCTTGTGCGATAGATGGGGCGGATATGTACAATACCGTCATGGGCTTTTCGTATGCTTTGAATATCTTCCATTGCAATCATTCCGTCACTTGCAATTTCAACATTGACCCAGCAATTATGGTCACGCCTCTCATCCAGCCATTTGTAGATTTCCGGAATCGAAGAAGCCTTCCATTCAACGAGAGACTTTCCACTGTTTAAGAAAACTTCTTCAACTAACGCAGCTGCACCAGGTTTAACCTCAATGATGGTTACTGACTTTGCTTGTCCCGCTTCTGAAAAACTATAAGCAAGCGGGGAGCCTGCGTACCTTGCCGTTGTTTTCGCCGAGCGAATATATTGAGGGCGATGAAGATGCCCGAGTGCGACATATTGCGCGGTTTCCGGAAAGAAAGAAGGATGGATCGTATAGGCGCCGCCAACTTGAATCGGACGCTCTGAATCGCTTTCACGGCCGCCGGCAACAAATAAATGGCTCGTCAATATGTTCACGCTATCGTTCGAAAAACCAGAACAAAGCTTATTAAAAAGGTGTCCAACGCGCTCTTGGTATACCTGTTGAAGCACTTCTTCTGCCTGTGATTCTGTCAAAAGCTCTTTCAGTCTTGACTCAGAGGGGTACGGGAGCGCCGCCACCTTCAAGACTTCTCCCGTCTTTTCAACATAGGCCGTCACTGCTTGCATAATCGGCGTGCCGATAAGCGTGATTCCATGTTTGATTGCGATTGGTGTTGCAGCTGCAAGACGTTCAGGGTTGTCATGGTTTCCCGCTATAACGATGACTTTACGTTTTCCATAGTCTGCAAGCCTCGCAAGTGAATCGTAAAAAAGCTGTTCAGAGGCCGCAGGGGGATTGACTGTGTCATAAACATCCCCTGCAATTAGAATGACATCAATGTTTTCGCTTTGGGCGATTTCACACAATTCATCAATAAATTGTTCTTGCTCCGCATGGCGGCTTCTTCCTTCAAGCGTTTTTCCAAAATGCCAATCCGCAGTATGAAGAATCCTCATCATTTCACCAACTTAAATAAGAAATTAAAGCTGTAAAATATGGCTTCCATCAAAGAAATACAAATACTTCTCTTTGACAGGCTTTTTCCAAATCTCATGAATTGCTTTTTCATATAGGGAAAGCTGAACTTCATATCGTTTCTTCAAAATCGGTTCTGCTTCTTCCATCCCTTTTTGAAAGCGCCCAGTGATGGCATCCGTTTTGTAATCAAGTAAAATTAACCCATCTTTTTCCTCAATGACAAGGTCAATGACCCCCTGAATAATCACTCTCTCATCGCGATCATTGCTTCCGGCGGCTGGAAGAGAATAAGTAAAAGGCGTTTCTCTATACGTTTTGGAAGCCTCGGCAAGCTTGTCGAAAAGCGGCGTTTTCGCAAAATCTAAAATGAGCGATAGATCGATTGCTTTTGCTTGGTCTACCGTCAAAATTTCCTTATTCACTAATTTATCGAGTAATTCCCGAAGAACTGTTTCTGTGACCGTTTTTGCAAATGGCAAATGCTGCATAAGGGTATGCATCGCCGTTCCGCGTTCTGCAGCGGTAAGTTTATTTTTCTGTAAAAAACGCGGCCGTTCCTGAGCAGGATGGCTAAAGCTAGTGACATAAACCTGGTCGCTCTGTTCATCAAGCCATTCATTTTGGCGTTTTAGTTCGGTAACCGTCTGCTTTGATTTGATTTCTGTGAGTGGCTGATTTGGATAAGTCCAACTAAGGTGTCCGTACACTTCATTTCTATAATCGTTCTCAACAGAAACTGGTCGCCCATCTCTAAGGCGTTTGATCTTTTCGTCATCTTGAAGTTGTTCATTTTCATCGACGGTAATCAGCTGCATCGCTGGTACGATCGAAACGTTCCATTTCGATTCATCAAGATAGATATCATTTCCTTGAACTTCAGTGACCTCAAGATAGCTTCGCAATATTTCACTATGTTTATGCCGGATCAGTGCGGGACCTAGCCAATCAAGATAAGATTTGCTTTTTCGCCGCTCGTAATCCGCCAGCAGCCAGTTTTGGTTCCAGAGATGCTGCTGCCATTTTTGAATTTGCTTTTCAGCCTCTTTTACTGTTGCAATGAGAAAAAGTTTTTCCCTTGCCCTCGTCATTGCGACATACAGCACTCGCATTTCCTCTGCCAATAGTTCCTTGTGCATTTGCTCCTTTATCCCTAGTTGTAGCAATGTTGGATAAGAAATCCGATTGTCTGTATCGATAAATTTCGTTCCGAGGCCATAATTTTTGTGCAATAACACTTTAGCATTCAAATCTTGCATATTAAACTGCTTTGAAAGTCCAGCGATAAAAACGACCGGGAATTCGAGGCCTTTACTTTTATGAATCGTCATAAGCCTGACGACATCTTCCTGCTCGCCAAGCGCTCTTGCGGTTCCGAGATCCTTGCCTTTATCTTGCATTCGTTCGATGAAACGCAAAAAACGAAATAACCCGCGAAACGATGTTTTCTCATATTGCCTTGCACGGTCATAAAGTGCGCGTAAATTTGCTTGCCGCTGCATCCCCCCGGGAAGCCCGCCGACAAAATCATAATAATGGGTCTCGCGGTAAATTTGCCAGATTACATCTGACAATGCCCCTTGCCTGGCGACTGTGCGCCAATTGACAAGCTTGCCATAAAAGTCTCCAAGTTTTACGTGTAATTCGGTCGTATCATTTTGTTCAATGAGCGTTTTCATTGCATCAAAGAAACTTCCACTTCGATCGGCGATTCGAATGTTTGCAAGTTCTTCCTCCGTTAACCCAACAATTGGGGAACGAAGAACTGAAGCAAGCGGAATATCTTGATCGGGATTATCAATAATTTTAAGCAGTGACATCATAACCGCAATTTCTGTCGCTTCGAAATAGCCTGTCGACATTTCAACGTATGCTGGAATGCCGTGCCTTTTTAACTCTTCCATGACCGTTCCTGCTGCCGTGCTAGTCGATCGCATCAGGATGACGATATCCCGATACGTAATCGGCCGCATCCGTTTCAGTTTTTTATCATAAACGAGGGATTGTTTTTCCCCGTCTTTGCCGATTAATTGTTTAATTTTATTCGCGATTAAACTAGCTTCCAACTGTTCTCTTTCGGCTTCTTCTACATCTTCTATAGTCTCTTCCTCAGCATTTGCTCCGGAACGGTCAATGAGAAGCATTTCAATTTCTGTATTGTCTGTTTCGGGATAATCGAGGCCATCGATTAATTCCGCGTCCTTGCCGTACTCAAGTTCGCCAATTGATTCATTCATGATTTGCCTAAAAATAAAGTTCGTCCCATTTATCACTTCTGCCCGGCTTCGAAAATTTCTAGACAAGTCAATCCGCAGCCCGTTCTCATTCCCTTTTTTTGAAAATGACTTGTATTTTTCAAGAAAAAGGGAAGGTTCTGCAAGGCGAAAGCGGTAAATGCTTTGCTTGACATCGCCCACCATGAACAGGTTATTATCTTTTGAAACGAGCTGAATAATCGTTTCTTGAACAAGGTTTGTATCTTGGTACTCGTCGACAAGTACTTCGATAAATTGTTCCTTATAATCAAGCGCCGTTTCGGAAGGTATAAAGTTGCTTGGCGTTGATCCTTCTTCAAGCAAAACCTTTAGACAACAATGTTCCAAATCTGAAAAATCAAGAACGCCTTTTTCAAGCTTGGCTGCATAAAAGCGATCGCCAAATTCTTTCACTAATTGAACCAATGTTTTAATTAAAGGTGACATTTTCGTTTGATCTTCCAAATAGTCATGAGGCGCTCTTGAGAAAAATAGCTCGTGAACGGATTGGATTATGTCTTTTGCTGTATTGCGAAGGCTTTTTACTTCTTCTTTTAAATACTCGTTGACTTCATCTTTTTTACTAATGCGTTTCAATGAAGGAAATGACAATTCTTGAAACACTTCATAAAGCAAGTTCCAGCTTTTTCCGGCTTTCATTAAATTCGTAACCTGCGCCAAATCGCTTTGGATCGCTTCTCCGTAAGGGCGCGGGCCGCCTGAAACAGCAACAAGCTGTTCCGCCCGTTCCAACAACGTTTTCGCATCTTGAAGCTGATGATTGATTTCACCAAGTAAATCATTGACCCAAGGAATTTCATCGATCGTTTCCACGTCAGCTACTTCGTAAAGGCCCACAATCTCATCAAGCCAATGTTCAGGCCACGGATGGCTTCTCGAAAAGTCGTAAAGCCTTTCCACAAGCCGCTGAAGCCCAGCATCGCTTCGATCACTGGAATACGTGTCAACAAGCTGGAAGAATGGCTCGTTATCTTGTTTGCTGTAATTTTCTTCAAACAATTCTTCCATGATTTCTTCGCGCATAATCGCAGCTTCTGTTTCATCAAGAATGCGGAATTCAGGATCGAGCGCCAATTTATAGTAATATTTCCTCAGCACTTCAATGCAAAAAGAATGAAGGGTTGAGATGGATGCCCGGTTCAAAATTGAAAGCTGCCTCCGAAGGTGAAGATTTCCAGGCTGCAACGAAAGTGCGGCTTCCAGCGCCTCGCCAACCCGCTGGCGCATTTCAGCAGCCGCCGCATTTGTAAATGTGACAACGAGCAGCCGATCAACATCTATAGGGTCTTCAACATTCATTAGTTGATGAATAATTCTTTCAACAAGCACGGCTGTTTTACCGGAACCAGCAGCTGCTGCAACAAGAGTATTTTGGTTGCGTGTAGCAATGGCTGCCCATTGCTCGTCCGTCCAATGCGCATCTTTAGGTTTTTGCGGAAGGCTGGTCATTCGTTTGCATCCCTTTCTTCCATCATTTTCTGTAAAATGACATCGTCTTTTTCTGCTTTTATAATCCGGTAACTATTGTCCACGATCGATTGATCAAATTGGCAAAGAGGCCGATAATCACAAAAGTCACACGGCGTTTTATCCTTTAACCGGTACGGTGAAATATCAACAATCCCTTTTGTCAGTCTCGTTCCGATTGTTTTTGTCAAATCTCTCACATGAGAACGGATGAGATTAAATTGATTATGAGATACGGCTTTGGAATATTTCTTTAACGAACCGTCTTTTTTAAACGCGACGGGAATAATATCTGAGTCTTTTTCAAGAGCTTGTTCATCCATTAAAGAAATGGCTTCCATATCGTTTAACACTAAGCCTTTCATTTTAAATTTTTTGAACAGCTCATCCTCAACATCTGTCTGCAAGGAACCTCGTGGAAGATCAAGCATTGGATTATGAACATGGAAATATAATACACCTGCTGGGATGGCTTCTTTTCCAAGCCATTTTGGAGCATGGGCAATGACGACATCCAAGTATGTCAGCATTTGCATCGATATGCCGAAATACACTTCAGCCAAGCTTAAATCCCTTGTGCTTGATTTATAGTCAATTACCCTTAGAAGCATGCCCTGCTCGCCAATCGCGCGATCAACGCGGTCAATTCGGCCGACAACTTCAATTTTTACACCATTGTCAAGTTCATAGATGACAGGCGGAAGGGGTGCACCTTTTCCAAATGCTAATTCAAGCCCAATCGGGGAAAAACCGCTTCGCCGCGCTTGCTTTGCTAACACATTCGCAGCCCTGCCGACAACTTGTTTTAATTTTCTTGTTAAATAGTTGTGGCGATTGGAGCTTAATAGAATTTCACTCTGTAATGTCGGCGCAAGAAAATCAACAATGCGCGATGCGATTTCAAAGCATTGCCTCTCATTTAAGCTAGCCCATTCCATTTCGCGCTGCCTTAGCTCTTCGGCAATCAAATTAAGGGAATCATGGAAAAGCTGCCCAATGTCCGGTGCATCAAGCTTAAAGAGGGGCCTTTCCTTTAATCGCAGACCATATGATGCGAATTGTTGGAACGGACATGACTGAAAGGTTTCCATTCGCGACACGCTCACTTGGATCACATCTCCGTATAGCTCTGAGCTTGTCTCCTGTGAAAGCGGACCTGCTTCGTTTTTATAAAATAAGCTGCGAATCAGCAATTGCGTTTCTTTTGCATAGTCGTGTTCAACATACCAATTGTAAGCATGCCACCATAGTGGTGAAGTCGGATAGCCCCGCTGCCAATTTCTTAATTTACCAGATAAAAAAGACAACGTTTTCTGCG
The DNA here is from genome assembly GCF_003097615.1 of Pueribacillus theae. Taxonomy (NCBI): domain Bacteria; kingdom Bacillati; phylum Bacillota; class Bacilli; order Caryophanales; family Bacillaceae; genus Pueribacillus; species Pueribacillus theae. The sequence continues at coordinate 91,304 of NZ_QCZG01000005.1, read as the reverse complement.
GGTTCGTAATAAAATGCAGTTCACCTTCATCGTTGCCTGGTTCAGCAAGCCATAGCTTCTCTTCCATCGTTGGAAACAGCTCTTTCAATCTGCCAATAATCGGAGACGGGAAAAGGGATCCACCTTCTTCATCTGCTAGAGGATACGTCACCCAAAGCTTGTCCTCAGCTGTCGACAATGCTAAATAAATATAAAACTGCTCATCCAGTAAACGCCTTGTGCTTCCAGGCGCCAATAAAATTCCTGCCTGTGCCAATGTTTCCCTTTCCTGCTCCGTTAACAATCCGTCTTCAACCGGTTTGGCTGGCAAAACCCCTTCATTCGCACCGATTAAAAAGACACATTTTACATCCGTATAGCGGGAGCGATCTAAACTTCCGATTAAAACTTGGTCAAGCGCCGGAGGAACGAGAGAAAACTTCATGCTTTCAAGGCCGGATTCAATGATTTTCGCGAACAAGTCAATATTCATGTCATCATTGCCGATAATTTCTACAAATTCATCCAAAAACGAAATCATTGCTTTCCATGCTTGATCGTGTTCACGTGCGGTAGTTAAATTACCTTCCGCTTCCGCCTTTTTCAGCCAAAAGTTTATTTTTTCCGGGGCTTCAAGGCGAATTAAAAATTCGTAAAGCGCTTCAGCCGTGTCTCTGCCGGTTTTTGCTTTTCTCAAATCCTCCTCTAACCGATTAAGCGGATCAGAAATGTAATGGCGAAGTTCAAGCAACCGTTCAATTTTTTCTTTATCCTTTTCATTTTCTTTTTCCAGCAGAACATGCCATAGTTTTTCATTTTTCCAGCGGTTTCCTTGCAAACCGAGTTTCAATGATAAGTTTTCGAGTTTATCAAACTCATTTCTCACATGTTCAAGCTGGTCATACTCATGTAAAGGAGTAAAAAAATCAGTTTTCGCCGCGCGAAAAATCGCTTCGTATCGCCAATTTCCAGTCAAAATGTCAAATACTGAACGAATAAATTCGATAAGCGGATGATTAAGCATTGGGCGTTTTTCATCAAGAAAATAAGGAAGATGATAGTCGGCAAAAATGGTCTTAATTAAATCTTCATAGCTTGATAAATTACGGGCCATGATGCTTATATCCCGGTACCTATAATTGTTGTCCCTCACGAGTGAGAGAATTTCCCTTGCGATGGCTTCCACTTCTGCTCTGCGGTTTACCGCAGCCGCCAAGCTTAACCCATCGTTTTCCTCAGTCGTTTTAGCAGGGCGTCTGTCATATTCCTTTTCTAAGAAAGCAAGTGAAGAAGCGTGAAATCGGTAAGGCTTCTGTAATATGATAGGCTGCTCAATGTCTGCACCCGATTCGCTGGAAATTTGTCTTAACGTATGATAGTTTCTAATATTTTCGTGAAAAAGATTGAGCTCATCCGGAGCGTCTTCATAACGTCCATCCATTGTGAATGTGAAAGATATTCTTTGAACGTGCTTTATAAGCGCCTCTAAAACAACATATTCATTCGGAGTAAAGCTATGGAAGCCATCAACCCAAATTTCCGCATTTCTTATATAAGATGAGTAAGGAATCTTCTCAGCAAGCAATGATAAGTTGTCTTCCGCGTCAATGTACTTGCCCTTCAATTCTTTCTCAAATTGATGATAGATGACTTCAAGGTCATGAAGTTTATCATAAAATGATTTATTTTTACCTGCCTCTTCAATGAAAAAACTTCCAGGCTCAATGCAATAACGTTTAAATTCAATGAGCATCTCAGCTGTCTTGTCAATAAAACCTGCTTTATCAGCAGCATTTCGAAAAACATGAAGCCGTGGGCGGTTTTTTTCAATGATTTTCCGAAGCATCATATTTATTCCGACTGATGTTAAGTGGGTGCGAGCGAGCCCGCCTGTTTCTTGCAGGACCTTCCATGCAAGCCTTGAAAAGCTAAACACTTGCGCGCGAATCATGCCAGAAAGCCCGGCGGATGTCGCAAGCGCCCGTTCCGATTGGAATGTCATTTGATCAGGCACTACATAGATAAGTGGTGTTCCTTGCGGCTCTTCCTCTAATTTATTTCGGATTTCTTGCAAGCATTGATGTGTTTTTCCGTAACCGGATCTTCCGATGATAAAGCGTACAGACATGTATAACCCTCGCCTTTTATTTCAATTTTTCTAATATGCGAAACCAGGTTTCTCTTTTTCGATAGGCTGCTTGCGCTTCTTCGACTGTCGTTTCTTTAAAATGAATGATTGTACCTGGAACTGCTTGTGCTAATAGCGGCAAATCAACTGAAATAACGGTCGCTAAAATGGGGTAGCCGCCTGTTGTTTGCCGATCGGCCATTAAAATGATTGGCTTTCCTGATTCAGGCACTTGAATGCTTCCGAATGAAACAGCTTCAGACAATATGCCGGGTTCCTTCGCATGAGGTACTTCCATGCCTTCAAGCCGATAACCCATCCGATCTGAATGCGGCGAAACGATAAATTCATTTTTTAAAAACGTTGAAATTGTATCATTCGAAAAACAGTCAAGATGTGGGCCAAGAAGGACCCTAAGCTGTACCTTGTCTCTATAATGAAGAAGATCATTTGGCCGGATTCTTTGTCTGTTTTTAAAACTGGATTGTAAAGCCACACGATAGATGGCATCACCTTTTTTTAATGGACGGCCAAATTTTGATTTTGTATCGGTCGACTGGCTTCCAAGCATACAGGGAATTTCAAATTCTCCCGCTACGCTAATATAACTTCTTGCACCGGACACATTTTTTCCGAATGACAGAATGTCTCCTCGCTTTACTGGGAAGCTTGTCCATAGCGGCGCCTTTAATCCATTAATCTTGGGGGATAGGTTGGCGCCGCAAATCGAAATGACAGCATCGTTTTCAACTTGAAGCTCGGGGCCTGATATCGTCACTTCTAAAACAGCGGCATTCCTCCGATTGCCGACAAGAATATTCGCCGCTTTGTGGGCAAACGAATCCATGGCCCCCGACACAGGGATGCCAAGCGCTTGATAGCTTTTTCTTCCCTCATCTTGGAACGTTGTAAACAAACCGGGCTTTATTACAGAAAAAATCGGTATACCCATTTATTTAGCCTCAATTTTCTTAATAAAAATTTGTTCTTTTTCCAAGCGCTGAATTAATGTTTTTGCAAATGGTATGGCGTGTTCTCCGTCTCCATGGATACAAACAGTATCTGCCTTCAAAGGAATTTCATCGCCATTTACAGTTCTTACTTTTCCGTGCTTAACAATGTGAAGAATTTGATCCGCCGCTTCATTTGTACGATGAATGAGTGCATTCGGTTCAGACCTCGGCGTGAGTGTCCCATCAGATTGATACGTCCGGTCAGCAAATACTTCGTGGGCCACTTTAAGGCCGGTTTCTTCGCCGGCGGAACAAAGCTCACTCCCAGACAAGCCGTAAAGCGTTAATTTATCATCAACGGCTTTCACCGCTTTTGCTACCGTAAACGCGACATCACGATTTTTTGCCGCGAGATTATATAATGCACCGTGCGGCTTCACATGGTTTAACTTTACCCCTTGGACTTCTGCCATTGTTTTTAATGCGCCTAATTGATAGATCATCAGATTATAGATTTCATCAAGTGAGAGAGACATGTCTCTGCGGCCAAATCCGTTTATATCTTGATAGCCCGGATGAGCGCCAATAGAAACATTATTTTCCTCTGCAAGTTTAACAGTTTTGGCCATAATATTATGATCGCCAGCATGATAACCGCAAGCAACATTCACTGATGTAACGAGTTTAAATAACTCCTTATCATTGCCAAGGGAATACCTTCCGAAGCTTTCTCCAGCATCACAATTTAAGTCAATACTTTCCATGCTAACCTCCCACATATTCAGTTGTTTTTATACGATATGCTGCGTTTTCTACCTTTTCGATGATCACATGAAATTCATCTGCTTCAATCGGCTCAAAGCGGATGTAATTTCCCGCTTCAAATAAAATCGACGGCTCTCTTTCAGGCTCAAATAATTTAACAGGCGTTCTGCCGATTATTCGCCAACCGCCGGGAGAGTCGAGTGGATAAATGCCCGTCTGCTCCCCTGCAATGCCTACTGAGCCAGCAGGCACTTTCAATCTTGGCGTGTCAAGCCTTGGCGTCGCGATTCTCTTCTCAAGTCCGCCTAAATACGGAAATCCAGGTAAAAATCCTAACATATAAATGTAATAGTTTTTGCCTGAATGAATTGCGATGACTTCTTCAGGAGAGATGCCGTTACATTTTGCAACAACATGAAGATCAACGCCGTACGGTTCACCGTAACACGTTGGAATATGGTAGATAACCGCTTTTTTCTCAGGCGCTATCTTTACTTTATCATGAATCTCTTCGATTATGTGAAACATTTGTTTGTATGTGTAACGCGACGGATCATAGAAAAGAGAGAGGGTCGTATAACCCGGAACGATGTCGGTAATTCCTTCGCAATCTTTTTTTTCTAATAGCGACTTATACGCAATGATTTTCTGGTTCGTTTTAACCGATACTTCATCTCCGAAGTGAATCCGTATTCCACAATCCCCTATCGGTGTGATCGTAGGTCCCATAATATCCCTCCTTCGTTCTTTAACGAAAAACAGTGAAATAATGGAAGTTTCCTTTTATATTAAGTCTTAATGAAAAACTGATTAAATTCATCTTTTTCGGACTAAAAATGGTATTATTAGTGTAGTACTAATCGCAAAAGGGGACATACTCAGCATGGATCAATTCAATAAACCTACTTTCTCGGTCGAAAACCTGCTAGCCGAACGTATCCTCGAACATTCATCTGATTTAATTTCGTTGCATCAACTGGATGGAACATTTGTTTATGCTTCTTCTGCCTCACTTCAACTTCTTAAATATGAGCCGGAGGAGCTCATTGGAAGAACGCTGTTCGAATTGCTTCACCCTTTTGATAGAGAATACATCGGCACACAAGGCGTGTTAAAGGAATTTCATAAAAATGTCGCATGCAGGATTCGAAGAAGAGAAGGAGACTATATATGGCTTGAAACAACAATCCAGCCGATAAATCAAACGGCCGAAAACGAGGAAGAGCTCATATTATGCATTTCCCGTGACATAACGACCCGGAAACTTGCCGAACAGGAATTAAAAGAAAACATCGAGAAATACCAACAGCTTGTTGAACATTCCCATGATACGATTGGAATTATTACGAAAGAAGAAGGCGCCTTTACATTTATTAATGAAACGGGAAAAAAATTGTTCGGAGCCACAAGCACCTATGAAATCATTGGGAAAACAATCTATGACTTTATCATTCCAAAAGACCATTCCAAAATTAGAGAACGTATCGAATCGCCGCACAACCATACGAACCTTATTCGATCGATGGAAACAACCATCATTCGCAATGATCAAGAAAAAAAATATATCAACATGAAGCTGATTCCCACTGTCTATAAAGGCAGAAAGACGATGCAAGTAATTATTCACGACATCACCGAGCAAAAACTGACGGAGGAAAAACTTCAGCAGACAGAAAAGCTTTCTGTTGTCGGCCATCTGGCTGCTGGGATTGCCCATGAAATCCGAAACCCGCTTACAGCGATTAAAGGCTTTACCCAACTCATTGGTGAAGAAAACAACAACCAATACGTTGACGTCATGTTATCTGAACTTAATCGGATCGAAAAGATTGTAAGTGACTTATTGATTTTGGCCAAACCTGAAATTAAACATTTCGAACGCAGCAATCTTAACAAATTAATCGATGACATCGTATCACTTTTAAACACACAAGCCATTATGAAAAACATCGAGATTGCCACGATATTCAGTGAAGAAAACATGACAGTTGACTGTGAACCAGATAAATTGAAGCAGGTGCTTATTAATATTATAAAGAACGCAATCGAAGCGTCATTTAAAGACGGAAAAATTTTAATTGAAACGAAATGGATAAACGGAAACAAGGTTTTAATAAAGATCACCGATAATGGCATTGGCATTCCAAACGATCGTTTGCCAAAACTTGGAGAGCCCTTTTACAGTACAAAAGAAAAGGGCACAGGACTCGGATTAATGATTTGTAAACGAATTGTGAAAAACCATAACGGCACAATAAAAATTACGAGTAAAGTAAATAAAGGGACTGTTGTAAAAATCATTTTGCCAAAAAGTCAACATTCAAATTGAACACATATGTTTTCTTTGCGGTTTTCGCCTCCACCTCCCAGTGCAGCGCACGTTCAATCAGGCAAGGTCGAGAAGCCCTACCTGATTTCCCGATGTTGTGACTTATAAAATCAAATTGCCTCTATTGCTATTTGGTTTCCAAAAATATTTGCTTTACTTTTGGAACGACGGCTTTGCTGCCGCCACGGTCTTCAACATTTTCAATTTGCATGGCAACGAGGAGTGTTGGATTTTCGTTGTCGTACGCTACAAACAAACCATTCTCCTGGCCTTTTTCATCACGGCTCTTTTTAAGTTCTGCCGTCCCAGTTTTCCCTGCCATTTGTTTCCCTTTGATTTTAACACCTTTGCCTGTTCCATCGGGATGCTCGACGACTTCGATTAGCGATTGATTAATAATTGAAGCTGTTTCGTCCTTAATCGCGTTTGCCTTCCACACGTGCTCATTCGAATCTGGGCCATTTTTTAACAGCGTTGGTTTTAATAGATTGCCTTCATTTATAAATGGTGTAAAAGAAATAGCCGTGTGGAGAATGCTCATTTCCACTTTCCCTTGTCCATAACCTGAATCAGCAAGCTGAATCTGGCTGTCAAATGAATTTTCCACCAGTTGCGATGTTTCGATTGGGTATTCAATTGGAAGTTTTTCGCCAATCCCAAAGTCTTTTGAACGTTCTAGAAATTTTTGTCCACCGATTTTTAATGCTGCCTGAGCAAAATAAATATTATCTGAATAAATAAATGCATTCTTTAGGTCAATTGGTTTTCCCGGATCGCTGACACGGGTAATATAATAATCTCCCCACGAATTGTCTGCTTGCCACTTTAGCCCATTCACATTTACTGCCGTTTCTTCAGATATGGCAGACGTCTCTAAAGCAATCGCACCAGTAATCGGCTTAAATACAGAGCCAGGAGGATATGTACTTGCGAAACGATTCAACAACGGTTTTTTCGGATCCTCATTTAGCGCTTTCCATTCTTCGCTTGTCATCCCAAGAACAAATTGATTCGGATCATATGATGGGCTGCTCGCAAGTACAAGAACTTCGCCAGTCATCGGGTTAATCGCTGCAGATGTACCTGCTTCGCCTTCGAGCTGCTTGAAGACTTGTTTTTGAATATTGATATCGATTGTTAAAGCAATGGTTTCTCCATCGATCGCGTTTTTATTGGCAATTTCATCTTTTTCTGTGCCATCTTTATCGACGATATAAATGCGCCCTCCGTTTTGCCCCCGGAGCTTATCTTCAAAAACTTGCTCCAATCCGCTTTTTCCTATTAAGTCTCCTGTTTGATAGCCTTTTGATTTTCGTTCATCAAGCTCTTCTTTATTAATTTCTTGTACATAGCCGGTCAAATGGGCGGCAATTTGTTTAAAAGGATAAACGCGGGCGCTCACTTCTTGGTACGTTACGCCTTTTATCTCCATTAATTGATTTAATCTTTTATCATCTTTCGCGATTTTCGTAATCGGTACGAACGTATCTGGCTTTACCCACGTGGCGTTCAGTTTCTTTTCTATATCTTCCACAGTGGAGCCAATCAAATCAGCTAATTGTTCATAGGATGTTTTAGCATCCTCCGGCAAACGCTCGGGGACAATTCCGATATTCAATACTTTTCCATTTACCGCCAGACCCTTTCCGCTTCGATCAACAATTTCTCCCCTTTCAGCCCGGTGTGTTTCAATGCGGACCTTATCTCCTTCTTCCATCGAAGGAAAGATAAGTGAAGGATCCCAATGGACGGCCCATTTATTTCCATCCTCAGTCTTTTCTTTCACGAGGGACAGGTTTTCGGTAAAGTTTACTTCGTCGGCAATGGTTTGCATATGTAATGAAAATTCCACCTCTGTGCCGCCCTCTTTGTTTTCTTTCACCCCATCTTCAGGAAACTTCGCTTCCAGTTTAAGCTTGTCAGCCTGTATTCCTTCATAAATTGTCTCGTAACGCTCAACAAACTCGTCTTTCGTTATATTTTTTTTACTATCTGCAGAAAGTTGATCATACATTTTATCAAATTGTTGTTTCTCCCAGCTGTTTAAAAATTGAGTTGTTCTCTCTTCTGGCGTTTCTTCCTTATTGCACCCAATAAGAGAGAATATAAGTATAAAAAATAAAAATAGTGGTACTTTTATCTTCATTTGTTTTCCCCCGTAAATTTTACTTTTCCTCATAAGTGTATCAAAAAACGCACGTTGCTTTCAAAATAAACTCATTCGTTCATAGTTGTAGCAAGATCTCGGCCTTATGAATAGGCTATTACCGTATGTAGTTCATTAAAGGAGGTACCCCGTTTGTTTACTCAGAGAAAGATCTATCGGCCATATATAAGCCCTTTCGACCCTTGCCGTCCCATAAAAGTGAAAACATATCAGACACCGCCTCAGCTTTATGTTGGTTTTCAGCCGCCTGGGCTTCCCCAGTTTAGCCCAAAAGAAGCTTTGTTTCACGGAACATTGTGGCCATTGCTTTTTAGCCCGTACGGAGAGCCTCACAATAAAATGCCGTGTGGAGAACCCCAAATAAGTTAATAGGGAGGAAAAATAACCGATGTCCAAAAAACTTCCGCCTGAATTTTACGCGTGTATGGAAGAATTGCAGGCAGTTGATTTCGTTCTTGTCGAATTGACACATTATTTGGATACGCATCCACATGACCAAGAAGCGATTCAGCAATTCAATGAGTACGCGAAAGAACGCAAACGATTAAAAAAGATCGTTGAGTCAATGTATGGCCCCTTACAGCAATTTGGAAACAGCTATTCAGGGTATCCATGGGGCTGGTCAGAAGGCCCATGGCCGTGGCAAATTTAAGGAAAACATTAAAGAATTTATTTTAGCAAAATGAACGACGAAAAAATTAGGTAGGGGCTTGACCCTACCCCACTGATTGAAAGTATTTCACCTGCATTTCGCCTAAAGGTGCGGAAGCGAACTATTTATTCATTGTGGAGGTATGATTTTTAATGTGGATATACGAAAAAAAATTACAATATCCGGTAAAGGTAAGCCAATGCAATCCAATGCTTGCCAAGTTTCTAATTGAACAGTACGGTGGTGCTGATGGAGAACTTGCCGCTGCCCTTCGCTATTTAAACCAGCGCTACACGCTTCCTGATAAAGTTATTGGGCTTTTGACAGATATTGGTACAGAGGAATTTGCCCACCTTGAGATGATTGCCACAATGGTTTATAAATTAACGAAAGATGCAACACCCGAACAATTGAAAGAAGCAGGTCTTGGTGACCATTTCGCCGACCATGGCAAAGACCTATTCTACCATAACGCTGCTGGAGTACCGTGGACAGCGGCATATATTCAAGCAAAAGGTGACCCAATCACAGATTTATATGAAGATATTGCCGCAGAAGAAAAAGCCCGTGCAACCTACCAATGGCTTATTGACATGTCAGATGATCCGGATCTTAATGACGGTTTAGCTTTTCTGCGTGAGCGCGAAATCGTCCATTCCCAACGTTTTCGCGAAGCTGTTGAAATTTTAAAAGAAGAACAAGGAAAAAAGAAATTCTTTTAATGTCTAACGAATTCGCTGACATTTTTTCCAAAGAACAATTTGACAATTAGCCACAGTATGATAAACTGATAGAAAATTAAATCATTTGTTTCCGCTAGGGGTGCCTTTTTAAAAGGCTGAGATTAAAGTGGACTTTAAGACCCTTAGAACCTGAACTGGTTAAAACCAGCGGAGGAAAGTGGACGTTCGATTTGTACTGTTTGCCAATAAGTGCGTGTTCAAAAAGGAGGACAACGAGAGGCAAGAAGGTCGAGGAAGCGTAGCTCTGAGCACCGCAGCGTATGTTTGTAGGATACGTGAGGAGCGGAAGAGCAAGCTGACGAAGAGATTCGCAGCCTATCGTTCCCGGACTTTTTGAACAACCTTTAACGGTACAAGAATGGTGTGATCAGTCATCTATTCCTCCTTTTCAGGTGAAACAAAAAAGGAGGATTTTTATATGCGTTTTACAGAGGAACTGCGACAAGCGACAAAGGATAGTTGGGAGCAAAGTTTGAATCACCCGTTCGTCTTAGGGATTGTGAACGGTGACTTGCCGTTGGAAACGTTTAAATATTATATTCTCCAAGACATTTACTACTTGAAGCATTTTGGAAAGGTCCATGCCATGGCTGCCGCACAAGCAGATGACTTCCAAGTTTCCGCCATGCTGGCTGAAAAAGCGAAGCTTACCGCCCAAGCGGAACTAACCGTCCATCAGGAACATGCGAATCTGTTAAACATTACTGACGAAGAGATGAAGAATTTTAAACCCGCCCCTACCGCTTATGCTTACACATCACATCTGTACCGTGCGGCTCTCTCCGGCAGTTTGGCACAAACGGTCGCTGCGATGCTTCCATGCTATTGGTTATATGCTGATATTGGCAAAAAGAACATGAACGCGAAACCGAACGAACAAATTTACCAAAATTGGCTCCATACTTATGCAAGCGACTGGTTCCAAACATCGACCGAAGAGCAAATCGATCTGATGGACCAACTTGCACAGGATGCAAGCGGAAAAGAAAAGGAAAAGATCAAAGAACAGTTTGTCATCGCCAAAGAATATGAACTTGCATTTTGGGAAATGGCTTACACGAAAGAAACTTGGCTATCAAAAAAACAAAGCAAGCAATCCACTCTAAAATAACAAAATCATAACCCCTTTATGCGTCGATTGCATAAAGGGGTTACTTCGTTAATTGGCTTTGATCGATCTAACCGTCCTTTAGTTTGCCGCTATTCTATTTCTTTTTTGTTCTTCTGAATTGTTTTCTGTTTCAACTTCATTTCCAAATACTTTCCGCCCAGCCATAAAATAAATGTAAGAGCAGAAACAAGGATAAGCTGAACGGGATCTTTAAGCAAATCAAAAAAATCGTGGCCAATAAAAGAAACGATAAAGATCATCACCATTTTCCCTAAAAAAGCTGCAAGCATAAAACTGATCGCATTCATTTGGGAAAGCCCCACAACAACAGTAACTAACGATGAGGGGGTAAAAGGAAAACAAAAAATCAAAAACACGACACCAAAGCCTCTTCGCTCAAACCAATGCATTGTTTGCTGGACTTTTTTCAATTTCGAAATGAATCGAAGAATTCGATGCCTCGCAAACCTTCGAATAACAAAAAAAACGAGAACAGTTCCAATGCTTGTACCTACCCAAGAATAAAGAAAACCAAGCCAAAGGCCGTAAACGAAAGCATTGCCTGCAACAAAAATAAATAACGGCAAAAATGGCATGAAAGCTTCCAAAAAAGGCAGAAAAATACCTGGAAGCGGCCCTAGCGCTCGATATTGTTCAAGAAATTCTTTAATATTTTCTTCTGTCAATGCATGTCTCAAAAACTCAAGGTCCATACTTGCTTCACCTTTATATCGTTTGGCATTATTCACAAAATCATTTTAAATAACTGATTATCGCTTCTGTCACTTCTTTTGTTGATGCACTTCCACTAAGATCGGGTGTTTTTATTCCGTTTGCAATGGTTTGTTCAATTGCTGACATGATGTTGTCCGCAGCATTTTTTTCACCTAAATGATCGAGCATCATTTTTCCTGTCCAAATTTGGCCGATTGGATTGGCAATCCCTTTTCCTGCGATATCCGGGGCTGAACCGTGCACTGGTTCAAACATTGACGGATATTCGCCATCTAAATGAATGTTTGCCGCCGGTGCGATGCCTATGCTCCCCATAATCGCAGCACCAATGTCTGATAAAATATCACCAAATAAGTTGCTGGCAACAACAACATCAAACATTTCTGGTTTTGTAATGAAATAGGCCGAAAGGGCGTCAATATGAAATGAATCTGTTTTTATATTGTATTTCTCCGACACACTTTTAAAAATTTCATCCCAAAAAGGCATGCTGTAAACGATGCCGTTTGACTTTGTTGCACTTGTGACATAGTTTTTCCGCTTTTCTGCTAATTGAAAAGCATAATGCATTGCTCTTTCAGATGCTTTACGCGAAAAAACATTGTTCTGTATTGCTATCTCATCTTCCCCTTGATAAATACGCCCTCCTACTTCACTATATTCGCCTTCGCTATTTTCACGAACAATAACAAGATCGAAGCCTTTCGGATTTTTAAGCGGTGATTCCAATCCTTTTAAATATTTAGCAGGCCGGACGTTTAATTGTTGTTTAAACTGGCGGCGAATTTTCAAAAGCAATCCCCATAGCGATACATGGTCAGGAACACGTGCAGGATCGCCAACTGCTCCTAGAAAGATGGCATCAAATTTTTTCAATTGTTCCAACCCATCATCCGGCATCATTTTGCCATGTTCCATATAGTAATCACAGCTCCAAGGAAAAGTCGTACATTCGAGCTGAAACGTGCCATTTAATTCAGCTGCTTGTTTTAAAACTTCTAACGCCTTCGGTACAACCTCATTTCCAATTCCGTCTCCGGGTATAACTGCAATCTTATATGTATTCATTTCTCTTCCCCCTATTGAATGGATTCCTCATACTATTGTAACATGTTCACCTTGAAATGCCTTTAAAATTCGATTACGTTAAAGGTAAGGAATTGATGAAGAAAGGAACATACTTATGCTAAAGACACTATTAAAAATCGGAGGGGGACTGCTTCTATTCCTTCTCCTGTTCGGATGCACAAAGGATCCTGCTAAAAGCATTGAAGGTACTGAAAAAATTGCTGATATCCCTTTTGAAAGGGTGCAGCTTGAAGATACCCCTAAAGACGTGCAGGAAACGATAAATTACAAAAATCGCGAAAAAGCAACGTACGTATTACCGAGTGATAATGATTATTATATCGTCGTCTCAAGAGGCGAACAGCCAACCGGCGGCTATGATGTCGAGATTACGAGTGTGGAAGATTGGGGCGACTCTGTGCACGTTTTTTACAAATTTAAAGACCCGGCTGATGATGAACTCGTCACACAAGCCATTACTTTCCCGTTGGATATTGTTAAAATAGAACGAACCGATAAAACAGTTCTTTTTAAACTTATCGAACATGAAAATAAACGGAATAAAGGAATCGATATTAATTTATAAATGAAGTACGATAATAAGGTAGAAATAAAAATCAATAGAGGTTTTTAAAAGGAGTTGCTTGTCTGTTGGGAAAAGTTATCGTAAATGATCAGATGATGGAACGGAGCCAGCACCGTATTGATATGGAAGATCGCGGCTATCAATTTGGAGATGGAGTCTACGAAGTCATCCGAGTTTATAATGGTGATTTGTTTGGAGTGGAAGAACATATTGATCGATTTTTTGAAAGTGCCGGAAAAATTAAATTAAAAATCCTCTTTACGAAAGAATCCCTTAAGGAAAATCTTAATGCATTGATTAAGGAAAATGAATTGCAGCTGGGGATTGTCTATATGCAGCTTACGAGGGGTGTTTCACCAAGGGCCCATGTGTTTCCCGATGAACATACAACACCTGTATTGACGGCATACACAAAAGAAATGCCGATACCCAAATTACAAATGGCAAATGGAGTTAGTGCAATTGTTACACCTGATATCCGCTGGCTCCGCTGTGATATAAAAAGCTTAAACTTGTTGCCAAACATTCTCGCTAAAGAGGAAGCAAAAGAGCAAGGTTGTTATGAGGCCATTTTTCATCGCGACGGAATCGTAACGGAAGGTGCTTCGTCAAATATTTTTATTGTTGCCAAGGGCAACATGATTACTCACCCTGAATCCCATTTTATTTTGAATGGTATTACAAGGCAAATGATTTTTAAATTATGTAAAGAAAACAAATTATCATTAGTCGAAAAACCATTTAATGTTGATGATTTGATGAATGCTGATGAGGTATTCTTGTCAAGCACAGTATCTGAAGTAATGCCAATTGTAAAAATTGATAACAAAACTATTGGAAATGGACAGCCAGGACCTCACACAAAGCAACTGCAGGCGTTATTTCAAAAATACATTCAAAAGCAAGCTAGGATCACATACTAACTTAAAAAAATTTAAGAGCCCCCTTTAAGCGATTGGAACTTAAAGGGGGTAATTTTTTTCTAGTAATCTATTAAAGCAATTCAAGCATTAGCGCCATGCCTTGGCCGCCGCCAACACATAGTGTAGAAATGCCGTATTTTGCATTTCTGCGTTTCATTTCATAAAGCAATGTTGTCGTGATTCTTGCGCCTGTTCCACCAAGCGGGTGGCCGAGTGCAATGGCTCCGCCATTTACGTTCACTTTTTCCGGGTCAAGGTTAAGCTCACGAATGCAAGCGACTGATTGGGCAGCAAATGCTTCATTTAATTCAAATAAATCGATTTCATCCAAGCTTTTGCCTGTTTTTTCAAGCAGCTTTTTCACCGCTGGTACAGGTCCGATTCCCATGACTTCTGGAGATACTCCAGCAGCTGTCCAGTCTACAATTTTAGCAAGCGGTTTTAAACCAAGCTCTTCAGCTTTTGCTTTTGTCATAATGACCATTGCAGTTGCACCGTCATTTCTTCCGCAAGCGTTTCCTGCTGTTACTGTTCCGCCCTCTTTAAATGCTGGTTTAAGCTTAGAGAGAATTTCAACCGTTGTTCCAGGACGAGGGAATTCGTCTGTATCAAATACAATTGTATTTTTTCTTTGTTTTACTTCAATCGGTACAATTTCATCTTTAAATTTGCCTTCTTCAATGGCTTGTGCAGCACGTCTTTGGCTTTCAGCAGCAAAAGCATCTTGGTCTTCTCTTGAAATGTTGTAGCGTTCTGCAACATTTTCAGCTGTCATCCCCATGCCAAGATTGTGGCCGAATATTTCAGTTGGCTGTTGGCCATTTTCTTTGTTTGAGTCCACGAGCTTAGGGTTATCCCCACCGAAACGGCTTCCGCGCAAGTACAATGGAGCGAGGCTCATGTTCTCAGTCCCGCCAGCTACAACAACCTCTGCTTGTCCAAATGCGATTTGTTGAACGGCAGAGCCAATTGCCTGCATGCCTGAAGCACAAAGGCGGTTGATTGTAAATGCAGGTGAAGTTTCAGGAATACCAGCTCTTAAAGCGGCAACACGGGCAACATTTGATTCATCTGTTTGCTGCCTTACTTCACCGAGAATCACTTCATCAACCTGTTTAGGTTTTATGCCTGCGCGATTAATCGCTTCTTTAATGACATGTGCCGCAAGATGGCCGGAAGTCACGTCTTTTAATGTGCCACCATATCGGCCGATTGGTGTACGAACAGCGCTTACAATTACATATTCTTGTTGTTGACTCATTTTAAAATCCCCCTTATACAATATAGGTATTTGAATCCTTTATAAAATTATTGCTTGAAAATAAAGTGAGCGAGAAAAGGGGACAAAGCATAAAAACTGTCCCGTTTTTGAATCCCGCACACAATCAGTCATCATTTATATTCTTTGCGTAATTGGCCTGCAATGATGTTCTTTTGAATTTCTGAAGTCCCTTCATAGATGCGGGTAATACGGGCATCTCTGTAGTAGCGTTCAATTGGGAAGTCAGAGATATAGCCAATTCCTCCGTGAACTTGAACCGCTTTATCTGCGACACGGTTGTACACTTCAGAACCGTAAAGTTTCAACATCGCCGCTTCTTTAATTACTTTCATTCCTTGGTCAACCATCCATGCTACTCTATAAGTGAATGAACGCAATGCTTCAGTTTCCATCGCCATTTCAGCGACCATATGGGCAACTGCTTGATGTTCAATAATTGGAACGCCAAATTGAATGCGTTCTTCTACGTGGTGCATGGACATGTCAAGCAATTTTTGGCAAGAGCCTAGGTTTCTGGCAGCTAGGCCAGCGCGGCCGTTCGCAAGGATTTTTAGCGCGTTAACATAACCCATTCCGACTTCGCCAAGGACATTTTCCTCAGGAACTTCAAGATCTTCGAAGACTAGCTCTGCAGAATGAGAGCCTTTGAGACCCATTTTCTTTTCAATTCCACCGAGATTGAAGCCTGGGAAATCTTTTTCAACGATGAATGATGTGATTCCTTTTGCGCCTTTGGACGGATCGGTTACAGCCATAACGGTAAATACGTCTGCTTCAACCGCATTGGTAATATAATGCTTCGTACCGTTGATAATATATTTATCGCCTTTTTTCACGGCTGTTGTTTTCAAGTTGGTCGCATTTGAACCCGCTTGCGGCTCAGTTAATGCGAATGCGCCGATTTTCTCTCCGCTTGCCATTGCAGGCAAATATTTTTTCTTTTGTTCTTCGTTGCCCATTTCAACGATGCCAACAGAACCAATACCGGTGTGGGCGCCAATCAGCGTCGTAAAGCCATTATGTGTTTGGCCAATTTCTTCGTAAAGCGCACATTTTCCAACCATGCCGATGCCAAGGCCGCCGTATTCTTCAGGAATACTAAGTCCAAACAGCCCCATCTCTTTCGACATTTCGACAATTTTCTCCGGAATCTTATCTGTCTCTTCAATTTCCATTGCAACAGGTTCTACTTCATTTTGAACAAAGTCGCGAACATTATTTTTTAGAAATAAAATATCATCGCTTAATTTAAAGTCCATTATCATCCACTCCTATCCATATCTATCTTATCATATTTCTTTATTTTTTAGCAGAATAATCATAAAAACCTTTTCCGCTTTTTCGTCCAAGCCTGCCTGCTTTTACATATTTCACCAATAACGGGCAAGGCCTGAATTTCTCTCCTAATGTTTGGTGAAGATACTCCATGTTTCGGAGCCTTGTATCAAGTCCAACGAGGTCGGCAAGCTCTAGCGGTCCCATTGGATGGTTTAGGCCAAGTTTCATCGCTTTGTCTATATCTTCTACACTGCCTACGCCTTCCATCACCATATTCATCGCTTCATTTCCGATCAGGCAGTTCATTCTGCTTGTCGCAAAACCTGGGAATTCGTTGATTTGGACGCATTCTTTCCCGATAAGTTCGCCAAACTGCAACGCTTTCTGCATCGTTTCGTCGGAGGTTTCCAAACCGCGAATAATTTCGATCAGTTTCATCTTTGGCACTGGGTTGAAAAAGTGCAATGCCACACATTGTCCAGGGCGATTCGTTGCCGCCGCAATCTCTGTCGGGCTCATCGTTGATGTGTTTGTCGCTAAAATTGTATGCGACGGAGTAATGTCATCCAGTTTCTTAAATAGTTCAATTTTGAGATCCATCAATTCAAGTACAGCTTCTATTACGATATCCGCATCTTTAGCAGCTTCTTCGAGATTTGTAGTGTAATGAATTTTTTCGAGATTTTTTGCCGCTTCTTCTTCTGTAATTTTTTGTTTTTCGATACTGATCTCAAATTGTTTTTTTATGTAATCTTTGCTAAGTTCGAGCATCTCTTCATTAATGTCTTGAAGGGTTACTTCAATCCCTTTGACTCCAATGGCAAAGGCAATGCCCCTCCCCATCGTTCCTGCGCCGACAACCGCTGCTTTCTTAAACATCATTTAACCACCTCTTTATTATCGTTCAATAGTTTCTTTATTTTCCTTTGAAGTTCGGTTTTCTTTTTTCAAGAAATGCAGTCGTTCCTTCATTTTTATCTTCAGATGTATAGAGGATGGCCTGAGAAAGTCTTTCAATCATCAATCCTGTTTTCATTTCTGTTTCAGTTCCGTAGTTAACTGCCAATTTTGCAAGCATCACTGCTAGAGGGCCTTTGCTTATTATTTTCTCAGCCAATTCTTCTGTTTTGACAACAAGATCCTCTGGTGAAGCAATTTCACTTACAAGCCCGATTGCCTTCGCTTCTTCTGCATCAATCATTTTACCTGTTAAAATCATCTCTAGTGCTTTGCCTTTTCCGACAAGCCTTGCTAAGCGCTGAGTTCCTCCGGCGCCTGGAATAATCGAAAGGTTTAATTCCGGCAGGCCAAGCTTGGCGTTTGTCGACGCAACGCGAATATCACAGGACATCGCAAGTTCGCAGCCTCCACCTAGTGCATACCCGTTAATCATAGCGATTGTCGGCTTTCTGCAGGCTTCGATGATATCGTAAATTTCTTGCATTGTGCCTCTTTGAAAAGCATCGAGCATCGTTCGTTTCGTAAGTTGCGAAATGTCGGCTCCTGCTGCGAATGATTTTTCACCAGCCCCTGTAAAAATAATGCATTGTACTGCTTCATCATTTTCAAGCTCGTACAATGATTCAACCATCTCATCAACAGTCTCTTTATTAAGAGCGTTGCGAACCTCTGGACGATTAATCGTGATGTAAGCTAATCCAGAGTCTTTTTTGTCAATGATAAGATTTTGGTAACCCATTGAAACTTTCCTCCTTTTCAGTATGTTAATTGCTTTTTTAATCGTTGGCGTAAAAACTGGGTCAGGCATCCTATATTAGAATAACAGAAAAAACTTTTTTAGAAAAAAGAAATTTTATTCTGATAGTAAATTTCACTAAATTATATGGAAAACAGTTAAGATTGTTAAGTAAAGGATGAGAAAACATAAGGAAATGAGACAGTAAAAAATATTCCAGTTAAATGAAAGTTCAAAAACGCGCTGCTTCATTAAATTCCCCAGCATGTGACTGACCGCTGTCATCGGAGAGACTGTTGTCGCAAGACCCCAAGCGCCTAGCAGCAGTACAGCATAATACAATTTCGACATTCCAAGCAATGCAGGATCTATACTTGTAATATATAGAGAAATGAGCATAATTGGATGAAACCCTATAATACTAAAGGCAATAACCGTTACAGCAATAAAAAATGAAATCCCGATTGTAAAATCTTTAAAAACGGTTAAAAGAACTTTTGCCAGCCAAGTCCCAAAATTTGTTTGGCTGACGGCGCCGCTGAAAAAACCGGTAGCAAGAAAAAGAACGGTTTCTTTTTTAAATAGCGGTACGGTTGTTGTGACGTAATGCTTGCTTTCAGCAAGCAACAAAAGAATTTGTCCTTTGATGGCCAACCATATAGGCGGCAATAAAAAAGCAAGGATAATCACAGCTGTAGGCATGGTTAAAGGTGTCAGCCAATCAATTAAAAAAACAAGCCCAATCATTCCCGCCAGCAATAAGAAAAGTTCAATAATTTTCTTCCAATTTACAACAATTGCGCCGTCTTCTTCCACTGTTGCTGCATGTTCTTGGACGGCACCTGTTACGGCAGCTTCCCTTTTCATAACAATCATATCAGTTAAAATACTGACAGCAAAACTGATAAGAACACAGCCCAATAAATAAGGAAGGGCTGCAGCCCATTCAATATGCAGTTGGCCAATGACTAGCGCCATTGCGGCAAAAAACGGCGACCACGTAATCGTGCTTGCATACCCACGAAGCAATGTAGTTGATAGGAGGCGGGGTGAGTTTAAAACTGGATTTTTTGAAGTTAGATAATAAAAAATCGAGACAGCACCCATATTCAATACGACAGACATTGCATGTGTAAAAAGTTGTGTTGACGCTAGAAATAAAGAAGGGCTATGCAAGTATTTCATATACAGCCCCTTTAAAGCGAGTAAATACTCTTCCGATTTCACTGTTAGTCCAAGGAGCGGCACAGAAACAAATAATGAAATAAGTGTATGATTCAAGGATGCGCTGCCCATCCATACGTCTATGCTGCTTCCTTTCATAATAAAAATGACCGAACCGATCGCGAGCATCCCTATTGACATATATTTAATCAGCCCATCGATAATCGGCAGAAAGAAGAGCATAACAAACATTAAATAAGCCCCTGTAATATATTGCATTTGGGGTAAGTGGATAAATTGCCCAAGCAAATATATAAAAGTAATTCCAAGAACAAGCCCGCTTTGGATCATCAATAATTTCTCGTTTTTCTTCATCTTTCTATGTGCTCTATCCACTGCTTTTCCTATCCCTTCAAAAGAAATCCTGATTTAACTATCGATATAAAGAAGATTGCTGTAGATTGCCTGGATGGCAGGTGTTTCCACTCCGAGCTGCCTGCCTTTCTTAACGAAATAGCCTGACAATGATTCAATTTCCATTTTTTTGCCGTTCAATCGATCTTGCAGCATGGATGGTTTATGCCCTCTTGCCAATTCAGCATTTTTAAAGGTGATGGTAAACATCTTTTCTTTTAAAGGAATACCGTTTTTATTCGCGATGAGAAGGACCTCCCGGCAAATATTCTCCGCGGTTTCTCTAAGCTCTTTATTATCCAATATTTCACCTACGGTTGCTGTTGAGAGAGCTGCCAGAGGATTAAATGTTGCGTTCCATAAAAGTTTTTTCCATTTCGCCTCCATAATTGAATCTCTCGTAAGTGTTTCAATATTCGCTTCATTAAACAGTTCTGCAACATTGTCACGAAATGAAACAAGCGATTCATGCAAAGCGCCAATGACAAGTTTTGTCACTCCATCCACGTGAATCACACCAGGTTCCTGGATATGTGATGAAATATACGCGGCCGCTGACAAGATGCGTTCTTGTCCAAAAATATCTGAAAGCACCTCTTCATTGTCCACACCGTTTTGGAGTGTAAGAATGACGGCATGATCATTACCCAATTCCGAAATTCTCTCAGCAGTTTCTTTCGTATCTGTTGATTTCACGCAAAACAAAATTAATTCAGCATCAAGAAACGCAGTTAAATCATCTGTAAAGTCACCGTCCACAGTCATTGGCTCTCCATTTTCAATGACTTTTAACCCCGACTTTTTCATCGCTTCTAAATGTTTTCCCCTTGCAAGAAATGTAACATCATGGCCTGCCTTTTTTAAAAATGCTCCAAGATATCCTCCGACAGCTCCTGCTCCTGCTACTGCAATTTTCAAGCTCGTTCTCCTCCTATTTTGTTTTTAAATTAAGATTATACTTCTTCTTCAATTTTTTCTAGAGCTATTAAAAAATTTAAAACCCTGCTGTAAAAGCCAGGGCAAAATAAATTAATGATAAAAATGAAGATCTGAA
This sequence comes from Pueribacillus theae, assembly GCF_003097615.1. Taxonomy (NCBI): domain Bacteria; kingdom Bacillati; phylum Bacillota; class Bacilli; order Caryophanales; family Bacillaceae; genus Pueribacillus; species Pueribacillus theae. The sequence continues at coordinate 70,277 of NZ_QCZG01000005.1, read as the reverse complement.
AGGGGCCAATATTTAATGTTTACTTCACCAACAATGTTATCATAAGGAATCACGCCAATGATGCGGCTGTCCGCACTGTCTTGGCGGTTGTCTCCAAGTACAAAAACCGTATTTTCCGGTACTGTTTTTTGTCCAATGATTTCTTCCGTTGTAAAGTTATATGTAAATAAACCGTCGAAAGATTGTTTCAACTCGTCTAAATACGGCTCATCATATTGTTCACCATTTATGTATAATATGTCGTTCTTATACTCAATTTGATCACCTGGCAATCCAATTACTCTCTTAATATAATCAACGTTTTCGTTTGCATGAAAGACAACGATGTCAAAACGCTCAGGTTTGAATATTTTGTATCCAATTTTATTTACAATCAAACGATCACCATTATGCATCGTGGGCAACATCGAATCGCCTTCGACGATATAATTCGTAAATAAAAAGGCACGGATAATAAAAGCAATGATAATTGCAACTACAATTGTTTTTACCCAACTGAATAACTCTTTATTTTTAGACAAACGGCTCCCTCACTAACATTAGACGCAACGAACAATAAGTGAAAGGCTCGGATCTTTCACCTATCGTTTGCTAATTTATTAAATTTTTGTAGAAGATGGTAACGTTATTGTAACATTCTTTCGTCTCTTTTTTAATTCCGTAAAACTGTTTTTTCTTTATTTGTAAAGTAGTTGAAGATTCCGCGTCTTCAATTTATAGAAAAAATTATACACATGCTTTTTTCAATGTCAAATGAGGACTCCTCAACCTGCAGTATAGATGGGATAAAAGAATTCAAGTTATTTTCATTTCCTTCCTTTTCTTTATGCCATAAAACAGGTAAAGTAAAGGTAGGATTCTGGAAAGGAGTAATGATATGAGAAAATTTTTTGTATTTATTTTATTATTAACAGCTTCCTTCATGATTTCTGCATGTGGTTCGGATAGTGAAAAAAATGGACATGCTAACGAAGAAGCGATACCTGATACGGATAAGGAAAATACAAATGATAAAAGCGAAAAGGAAACGGATAAAGCAATCATCCGCGATCTTGGTATTTATGTCGGTCAAATTGATCCCCATTCCGTTGAAATTGAAACGAATGAAGGGCCAAAAGCGTTCCAGTTAAACGAGGAATCATCTTCTCTTATTGAAGATCTTGAACCAAATGACGAGGTGAAATTTCATTACTATGTCAATGCTGATAATCAAAACATTCTCGAGACAATTGAAAAAATGAATTCAGCGAACAATGAGAAAGAACAGAAAAAAATAGAAGAAACCGGAATATACAACGGCCAGCAAGATCCGCACACGATTGAAATTGAAACAAAAGAAGGGCCGCAGGCATTCCAATTAAGCGATCAGGCAAGAACAGAAGTTGAGCAATTAAAAGAAGGAAAGGAAGTTACTTTTATCTATTATAAAGAAGGGCCACAGCTAATCATTGAGACAATTAAACAGACAGAATAACAAAAAAAGACTTGGGGGGAGATGTACAAGGTAAATTTCCTTGCCAAGTCTTTTTATTACACTCCCCATACATCATCCGCATTATCTTTATTATCTTTTTTTAACAATCGCTACTGTGCATCTTGACACACAAATCAGTTTATCTTCCTCATCCGTAATGCGAATATCCCATACCATCGTTGTACGCCCTTTATGTAAAGGAGCTGCTGTTGCTGTTACAATGCCATCTCGTTTTCCTTTTACATGATTCGCGTTAATTTCAAGTCCGACAGCATAATGGGTTTCTCCGTTAATATTTAACGCCGTACCAACGCTTGCCGCCGTTTCCGCAAGGGCAACAGAAGCACCACCGTGCAGAAGGCCATACGGCTGCCATGTTTTTGGCCCGACAGGCATTTTGCAAACAACGCGATCAGGTGTTAATTCTTCATAAGTTATCCCTAATGTCTCTACTAATGTTTCTTTATTACCGAGTACTCCCGGGTATTTCGTATTTTCCATTGTTTCACTCTCCCTTACTAAATCAAATCGAAAAACCGCCAAGTTTTGTATCTAAATACTCTAAAATGCCTTCCTTTCCACCTTCTCGGCCTAGCCCGCTCTCTTTCATTCCGCCAAACGGAGCAGCGGCAGCGGTTGGATTAATATCGTTGATGCCTACTATGCCAAATTTAAGTTTTTCAAACATCCGAAAGGCAGTTTTCATATCGTTCGTATAAACATAGGATGCAAGCCCGTAGTTTGTGTCGTTTGCCATTTTTATTACTTCTTCTTCTGTTTCAAAAGAAATGATTGGAGCGACCGGCCCAAACGTTTCTTCGCGATAAATTAACATATCCGTCGTCACATTTGAAAGTACCGTCGGTGCATAGAAGTAACCGTTTTTTAGATGATCATCTTCATATCGGGCACCGCCTGCTGCGACAAAAGCGCCTTTTTCACGTGCATCTTTTACTTGGTTGTCCACTTTGTTCAATGCAGCTTCGTCGACTAGGGGGCCAATTGTACTTCCCTCTTCAAGCCCATTTCCCGCTTTCATTTTGTTCACACGCTCGACAAGCGTTTCTGTGAATTTCTCGATAATATTCTTATGTACGAATATACGATTTGGGCTAATGCATGCTTGGCCAGTGTTCAAAAATTTAACGAGGGACGCGCCCTTTGCAGCATGGACAGGATCTGCATCAGGAAATACGATGAACGGTGCGTGTCCTCCGAGCTCCATTGACACTCGCTTGACTTGGCGTCCAGCCTTTTCTGCAATCATTTTTCCAATTTCCGTCGAACCTGTAAATGTAATTTTCTTAACTGTTTCATTCGTTACCAATTCATCACCAACTTCAGCCGGATCACTTGTCGGTACTAAGTTAACGACACCGCTGGGGATTTTCGCTTCTTCAAAAATTTTGAACGTTTCAATGGCGCAAATTGGCGTCTGTTCTGCCGGTTTTAAAACAATTGTACAACCGGCCGCAAGGGCAGGCGCAATTTTACGTGTCAGCATGGAAATTGGATAATTCCACGGTGTGATTGCTCCAACAACCCCAACTGGCTGCCTCAAGACGAAAAAGCGCTGATCGCCTCTTGGGGCAGGCAAAATTTCACCATAAACACGCTTGGCTTCCTCTGCATACCAAATCAAAAAGTCGGCAGCGTATTGCACTTCGTTTCGCGCTGCTTTAAGCGGCTTCCCTTGTTCTTTCGTCATCGTTTGCGCCAGGTGTTCTTTCTTTTCCATCATTAATTCATAGGCTCGGTATAAATATTTTGAACGTTCAAATGCTGTAAGCGAAGACCACGATTCAAAGGCAGTTTCCGCTGCTTTGATTGCGTTTCTCGCATCCTCTCTCGTGCCGTCAGCAACTTCTCCCAACAATTCACCAGTCGCCGGATTTGTAACGTTAAACGTACCTTTGCTGGAATTTTGCCATTCTCCGTTGATAAAAAGCATGTTACTACCTCCGATTTAAATTGATAGGGAAGGAAGGAGTAAAAAACCCCTTCCCAAGTATTGCCTATTATTAGATTCCTTTAACTTATCTACAATGTCAAGCGATAGATTTATGATCTTGGTCTTTTCCCTTTTTCTTTGTCCAATCATATTCAAGCAAAAGCCAAAGAACTAAACCAACCCCTAATCCCCAAGTCGCCCCTTTCGCGACTAGGACTGCACCGATGATTACGGCGATTCCTTTTTCGAGTGTCGATGTATCTTTCAAAAGCTCCATCGCCAAATAACCGCATAAGTAGCCCTGAATTAACATCGTCAATGTCATTCCGACTGCAACTCCCGGTTGGAATAGCGTCACAACAGGTCCAAGCAGTAAAGCAAAACTCATCCCCCAGAAAATTCCGGTTGCTCCTCCCCAGTAGCTGTCTACGACTTTACGAGGGTTGTTCATATACCTTGTCGTAACGAGCGCTTGTCCCGCAGTCCATTGGGGACCAGACAACCCTAAAAACGGCATAAATATCGCTTGGAAAAAGTTACGAATGGAGACAATGATGCTATTTCTGGCTGGGCTGAAAACAATTTTTTCATCTTTCCTGACTTCATCCGCCCGTTTTAATAACGAGCTGACGACAAGAATGTCTCCAAAGGCAATAATATATGCTGCGATTGCCAACGGAAGCGCTTGAAGGAAGTAGCTTGCCGGGGGTAACCCTATTCCAAAAATACTGTAATTTGAGAGAATTTCCCCTATTGGAATGGGAACAATATTCCATTCTATTTTTGGTGCGGAAACTTCACCAATTAAAATCCCAAAAAGATAGGCGAACGCAAACGGTATTGCAATCCCGTATTGTGCAACAAACCGAAAGAATGAGTAACGTTCACGCAGCGGAGCTGCTGACTTGGAAAACATCATAAAGAACCCGAGAGCCGCACCAACTAAAATGGTGATTGGCATGCTCCATACACGGCCTTCGTCCTTAAATTCACCAAAAACTGCAGCAAAACCAGCTCCGAATAATATACCCGCCTTCAAAGATAACGGCACTTTTTTTACAAGATAATCCGCCCCTCTAAATAATCCCATTAATAAAAAGATCAGGGCTACCATGGCTTGCAAAGCTATTAAAGCATGAATTCGAGCTTCGCCTTCAGGAAAACCAGATAAAAATCCGACATAAAGAGGGATACCTGCTGTAATCCATCCAACAACTGACGGATCACCGAAATGGGTATGCAGCAAATACAAAAAGTTATTAATGATAACAAAAGCGATTGCGATTTCAAACGGAATGCCAAGGACATCCAGCATAATTGCCGTAATACTCATCGGCACAACACATAGAATGGCCCCTTGAATCCAGTCTGGAAACTCAAACTTGTAATGCACAAAAGGCAGTCTTACTTTTAATGGGCCTAGGGTGGACGGTTGTTCTTCGCCATCCGGACGGCGTTTATAAATTGCCATTGTTTTACCTCCTTTATATTGTAAATATTGTAAAAATTTAGACGTTTAATTTGCCAGACTCTATTCTCCTAATCAATCATTTTGTAATGAAGATCGAGAGAATAGCGTCTTGTTCCATTTTTTATTCCTCTAAAACTTTTCTAAACTGAAGAATGTGATTCACAAATTCTTCAGGCTTTTCAAGGGCAATATAATGGCCGGCACCCTCAATCTTAGCAACTTGAACGTGTGGATTGAGCGCTTTTAATTCCTCCTCTGTATTAGGGGGGATTAACCGATCTTCATCCCCGATGACAGCCAAAATCGGTTTTTGAAGTTGTTTGAGCGTTTCTTTGCCAATTTTATAGTTATCACAAGCCTGAAAGTCTTTCATTGCTACATCGGTCGGCGAGTTGTCCAACTCTTGTTCTTCCTCTTCTAACAAATCTTGGCTGGCACCTTTCGCATAAGAAGCACGGAAGAGAAAATCAGGGAATGTCCCTTCCCTAAGTGTCGCAATGATGTTTGGATGGACCGGTAATTTGTACGAGCTTGCTGCAAGTACAATTCCTTTGACTTTATCGCTTCGTGCGCCAAGCTCGAGTGCAACTAATCCACCCATGGAGTGGCCGACAACAATGCAATCTTCTGTCAAAGATGCAGACAATACATTTGCGTAATCTTCAATCGTTTCACATTGCTCCGCTTTGTTTTCGCCGTGGCTTGGCAAATCCAAACAAATGTTTTCATTCTCTCCCAACACGGGAATTATTGATCGCCATTTATTCTTTGTGCCGCCTGCCCCATGAATGAAAACAAATTTTAACGCATTGTTTTTACCCATTCGTTTTGTCCCTCCAGCTAACTAATTATTTTTCCCAATTCTCTTCGATGAATGTGTCTCTTCCCGATCTCTTCCGGTAATTTTGGTAGTCTTCCGGTTTCTTTTTATAATAGTCTTGGTGATAATCTTCTGCTTCATAAAAAGGCATTGCAGGCAAGATTTTCGTAACGATCGGTTTGCTGAACCGCCCGCTCTCTTCGAGCGCTTTTTTTGATGCTTCTGCTTCTTGCTTTTGTTTCTCGTTATGATAAAAAATCGCTGTTTGATAGGAAGAACTTTGATTAATGAACTGCCCGTTCGGATCGGTCGGATCGATTTGAGGCCAATATATTTCCAATAGCTTGCTGTAAGGGAAAACATCTGGATCAAATGTAATTTGAACGGCTTCAACATGTCCCGTTGTACCTGAGCACACTTCCTCATACGTTGGATTTTCTTTATGTCCTCCGGTATAGCCTGACACTACTTTTTCAATACCCGGCAATTCATCAAACGGTTTCACCATACACCAGAAACAACCGCCTGCAAATGTAGCCTGTTCGTACTTTTTACTCATTTGATGTGTCCCCCTTTTCCGAATTATTGGTTGGTCAAGCTATTTAAGTAATGTTTTCGCAATAATCATTCGTTGAATTTGATTTGTACCTTCATAAATCTGCGTAATTTTTGCATCCCGCATCATTCGTTCCACTTGATATTCCTGCACGTAACCATACCCGCCAAGCAGTTGAACGGCATCAGTCGTCACTTTCATCGCTACATCTGAAGCAAACATTTTCGCCATTGATGAAGCCTGCGTAAGTTCAGGGTTTTTCCCTGTTGAAGATAGCTCATTCACTTTTGCAGCAGCCCGATAAACAAGGCCCCTTGCCGCTTCAATTTGTGTCGCCATGTCTGCAAGCATAAATTGAAGCCCTTGGAAGGAAGCAATTTTTTTGCCGAATTGTTCTCTTTCCTGTAAATACTCTCTGGCGATATCGAAAGCGCCTTGGGCAATACCCAATGCTTGCGCCGCCACAGTCGGCCGTGACTTATCGAATGTTTTCATTGCAATGATCCAGCCTTCTCCTTCTTCTCCGATGCGATTTTCTTCGGGTACGCGGCAATTTTCAATATAGAGCTGTGCTGTAGGGGAGCCTTTAATGCCCATCTTCTTCTCTAATTTGCCGACTTCAAATCCTGGTGTATCTTTATCAACGACGAAGGCGGTAATTCCTTTGTCTGTTTTCGCAAAAACGGTATAGTAATCAGCGGCTCCACCGTTGCTAATGAACATTTTCTGGCCGTTTAAAATATAATCTGAACCATCTTTCTCTGCCCTCGTTGATAAGCTTTGCACATCAGATCCCGCTCCTGGTTCGGTTAACGCATAAGCAATGACCTTCTTCCCTGTCGCTACATCTGGAAGAATGCGCTGCTTCAGCTCTTCATCCGCGCCGATCATGATCGGAAGCGACCCCAGCTCCTGCACGACAATGACTTGAGATGATGAAGCGCACACTCTTGCAATCTCTTCGACGATCGTGCAAAAGCTAAGCAAGTCAAGCCCCGCTCCGCCGTATTCTTCAGGCATATTCGCCCCGATAAATCCGTATTCTGATAATAAGTTCAACACCTCGCGGGGATATTCGCCTCTTTCATCAATCTCAATCGCCATCGGCTTAATTTTATCTTGAGCCAACTTATGGATGGTCTCTTTAATTTCAGCATGCTCTTTTGACAGTTCAAATAAGCTCATTTGTTACAACCTCCCAGCATTCCACTATTTCAAAAAAAATTATACCTAACGAAGTTGTTCAAAATGTCCGGAGGTTCACAGGATGTGAGTCAGTTCGGCGTTATCACAGGACGTGATGCTTTTAGTCGAACTTCCTTAATAGGCTAAGAATCTCTTCGTCAGCTTGCTCTTCCGCTACTCACGTATCCTACAAACATACGCTCCGTTCCTTGGAAAAGAAAAACACTTTTCCTGCGTGCGATGCGGATGCTTACGTAGCGACCAGCTTTGTGCTCAGAACTGCGCTTCCTCGATTTTCTTGCCTCTCGTTGTCCTCCTTTTTGAACACGCACTTAACTTGTAGCTTGAAACTTTTTTTCCAGAATAAACTTTTGAATTTTTCCGCTTGCAGTTTTTGGAAGACGATCAATAAAATGGTATTCACGCGGACGTTTATATTTCGCAAGCTTTTCATTTTCGATTAAAAATTTGTCAAGCTCATCGGGCGTAACATTTTCTCCTTCTTTCAAAACGATAAACGCGACAACGATTTCGCCCCACTTTGGATCAGGCTTTCCGACAACGGCTGCTTCATCTACACTAGGATGTTCAATTAAGTTGTCTTCCACTTCACGGGGATAAATGTTTTCTGCACCGGAATTAATCATAAAGTCCATCCGATCCCGGACCCAAATGTATCCGTCGGAATCAACATGCCCCAAGTCGCCCGTATGATACCAGCCATAGGCGAGCGCCTTCTGAGTCGCTTCCTCTCGCTTGTAGTATTCCTTCATCATACAAGGGCCACGGACGATAATTTCTCCAACTTCACCGATTTCACATTCATTATCTGGGTTTGTCGGACTGCCATCTTCGTTAAGACGCGCGATTTTTACTTCATGGGTTAAAATTGCTTTTCCTGCGGAACCTGCTTTCGCCAACTGTTCATCTGAAAATAAGACAGTGAGGACAGGCCCCATTTCTGTTGTGCCTAACATTTGGACTAATTCAGCCGATGTGCGGGACAAGAAACGTTTAATTAAAACCGGTGCCATTGACGCTCCCCCGTAGCCGAGCAAACGGAGGCTTGATAAATCGTAGTTGTCAAATTCCTTATGATTTAAAAGCATATTGACCATTGTTGGCGCGGCAAAGAGATGCGTAACTTTTTCTTCTTGAATCGTTTGAAGCACCTTTTCCGTATCAAAATCATGCAGGAGAATATTCGTTGCACCAACCTGCACACGGGGCAAAAACGATGTGTGCAATTCCGCAGTATGGTTCAAAGGCGCCGCAGATAAACCAATATCGTTTTTTGTAAGCCCCATGCATTGCATCATTAAAAAGCCGTGATGAACCATGTCACGATGCTTGTGCAATACACCTTTTGGTTTGCCTGTTGTCCCGCTTGTGTACATCATAATATACAGATCGTTTTCATTCACTTCAATATTCGGTTTTTCAACAGGCTCGGAATTCAACAATTCTTCAAAATCTTCGGCAAACTCAGGGACGTTTTTATCAACGTACACATAATGTTGGACTTTCACTCCCAAGTTTACCGTTTTTTTAACCGTTTCTAAAACAGCCTCTTCAAAAACGAGCAGCTTAGACTCCGCGTCGTTAAGAATAAATTGCAATTCGCTTGCAGTTAGTCGATAATTTATCGGATTGAAGATGGCCCCAATTTTTGCTGCCGCAAACTGTGTCAGCGCAAATTCGCTTGTGTTGTAAAGAAAAACAGATACGACGTCCCCTTTCTTGATTCCTAGTTTCATAAAAGCATGGGCAAGTTGATTTGCTTTTTCGTTAAATTGTTTAAATGTCCATACGTGATTTTTCTCACGATAAATAAGTCCTGCTTTATTTGGATAATTTGTTGCAGACCATTCAAGCAATTGGCCAACTGTTGTCAAGGCAATCACCCTCTCTTTGTGTTTTTAGCTTTGTTAAACAATATTGGTGTATACTTGCGGGTTCGATTTACCTTCCGAGAAGCGGGTTTTCCTTACGGTAAAAAGGTTCTCTCCAGGTAAAATCGCCCCCGCTCGTTCCCGTTTTTTAATAGGATAACAAAGCTTTTTTTAAGAAGGGGTATGAGAAGATCTCTGTGCCCTAATCATCCCCTATTTCACTCGGTTGAACATTAATATTCATAAAAGCCTTTTCCAGTTTTTCTTCCTAAATGTCCTGCACGAACAAGTTTTCTTAATAATGGAGCCGCTCTGTACTTCGAATCTTGCGTTTCTTCATATAGGGAATCTTGGACAAATAATAGCGTATCAAGTCCAATTAAATCAGCTAATGCAAGAGGCCCAATTGGGTGGTTAGCGCCTAGTTTCATCCCTTTATCAATATCTTCTGCGCTGGCAATGCCTTCTTGAAGAACAAAGATCGCTTCATTGATCATTGGAACAAGAATGCGATTGACTGCGAACAATGGCGATTCTTTTACATCAACAGATTCTTTGCCAAGTGATTCTACGAGTTTGCTTGCTCTTTGATACGTTTCTTCTGATGTATCATATCCGCGAATGAGTTCAACTAGCTTCATGACAGGTACTGGATTGAAGAAGTGGAAGCCCATTGTTCTTTCAGGATTTTTGATCACACTCGCCATTTCTGTAATGCTTAAGCCGGAAGTGTTGCTTACGACGAGGGCATCTTCACTTACAATGTCACTCAGCTTTTTAAAGATTTCTTTTTTCAATTCAAGATTTTCGCTGACCGCTTCAATGACACATTCTGCATCAGCAAGCTGATTCCAGTCCGTTGTTGTCGTGAGCTTGCTTTCAAAATCTTTCTTTTGTTCTTCAGTTAATCTGCCTTTTTCAATGGAACGGTTCCAGTTTTTTTGCAGTTGGCCTAGGCCGCGTTCAAAAAAACGTTCTTCTTGCTCAACAGCCACAACGTTGTATCCAGCCTCTAAACAGACTTGGGCAATGCCTGAGCCCATTGTTCCAAATCCAATCACACCAATTTTGTTCATCTTAAAAATCCTCCTCTTTTTACTGTTAAGCTACATTATTTACGTGAGAAATTCGGTTGCCTTTTCTCAAAAAATGCAGCGACGCCTTCATTTTTATCTTCTGTATCGCAGAGTTCACCGAAAGCGACTGCTTCAATATGTAATCCTTCTTCTAATGTGGTGTTAAGCCCCTCATCAATTGCTTTTTTCGCTTTTCGAACACCGAGCGGTGCGCGTTTTGCAATGGTTTCAGCAAGCTCCTTGGCTTTCTCCATCGGAGAATCTTCCGTCACTTCTTCCAAAATTCCGGCTTGCTTCGCCTCTTCAGCTGATAAAGGATCGCCTGAAAAAATGAGTTGTTTTGCCTTTCCAGGTCCAATTAATCGAGGCAACCGCTGGGTTCCGCCATACCCTGGCAAGATGCCAAGATTCACTTCAGGAAAACCGACTTTAGAGCGTTTAGAAGCAATTCGAATATCGCATGCTAAAGCCAACTCAAGCCCTCCACCTAATGCAAATCCATCAATTGCAGCAATGACCGGCTGTTCAAGGGCGGCAATTTTATCGAAAATTCGCTGTCCCTTTTTAACGAGCTCAATGCCAGTCTCTTTTTTCAGTTCAGGAAAATCTTTAATATCGGCCCCAGCGACAAATGCTTTTCCACCCGCACCTGTTACGATGACAACATCAACGTCTTTTGGCATATTCGTTACAATTTGATCCAGTTCATCCAGCACCTGTTGTTCCAACGCATTAACTGGCGGCGAATCAATTGTAACGATGCCCAGTTTGCCTTCTTGAGTAAAAGTAACTTTTTCCAATGTTCATCCTCCTCGTTATCTACTAAATGTATTACAAGAAAAGTATACCACTTTTTTAAAACCGAGTTTTCCTATATGTATTACTGGTAGTGTACAACATAATTTGCTTTTTGGGAATAACTTTTTTAAACTTTTTTTAAAAGTTTGCTATAATTGGTAAAAACGTTGGTTGGTGATGCTGTGGAAATTTACGCCTTAATCGGACCGAGCGGAACTGGGAAAAGCACAAGCTCTCTTTTTTTTGCCCATGAAAAGAAAATCCCGGCGATTATAGACGATGGCTTGCTTATTTATAAAGGAAAAAGAGTAGCCGGCACGTCGGCAAAATTTGAAAAAAACTACATTACGGCAGTGAAACGCGCGACATTTCATTTAAAAGAGCATCGACAAGACGTTCAACAGGCGATTCGAAACTACAAAATAAAGAAACTATTAATTATTGGCACTTCAAAAAGAATGGTGGATAAAATTGCTGCTGCTCTTGAACTCGGCAAAATTTCGCATTACGTTGATGTGACTGAGATCCGTTCATCAAGCGAAATAAAAATGGCGCTTTACGTCAGGCAAACTGAGGGAAAGCATGTCATCCCTATTCCATATATTCAAGTGGAACAAAGTTTCTTTAAAAAACTAATCTCGAAAGGAAAACAGCTTTTCACAAAGAAAAGCGAATATGTCGGGGAAACCACCATTGTCCATCCCGATTTTATGAGGGGCACGATCCACATTTCTGATAAGATCTTCAATTTAATTGTTGAAAAAGAAGTTGAAAAAATGACGGATTTCAAAGAATGCAAGCATGTTTCCATTCAAATGTTTGGATTGCCAACGATCCAAGTCCATGTCCATCTCAATTATCCGATGCAGCGGCCGCTTCTAGAAATCGGCAGGGAGCTCCAACAAAATATCATTAACGCCTTCCATGATTATTTGGAGCTGGAAGTTGATAAAATCCAAATCAATGTTGAAAAATAAAAAAGACTAGCTGCGGCACTCATTCCACAATCATGCCGCCCGACCGGATAAACAAGTCATTCCTGCACTCTTCTTTTAAACCTGGGCGGCCTTTTCTCAACAAATGAAGCGACGCCTTCCGGAAAATCGTATGGATCAACAAATGGCAGATCCTCTTTCCAAAGCTCTTCGGTGCTGTTTACACAATTTGATACAGATTGCTTTATCGCTTTTAAAGAAGCAGGCGATTGGGCAGCGACTAATTTCGCAAGTTTGATGGCATATCGGTCGAGCTTTTCGTTTTCTACTAGATAATTAATCATGCCAAGTTGATAGCTTTCATCGGCATTTAATATTCTGCCTGTATAAACGAGCTCTTTCGTTCTGCTGGGCCCAATCAGATTCACAAGCCTTTGGGCAAATTTATTGCTCAAACGGATGCCTAGCCTGCCAACGGGAATGCCCATTTTAGCGTGTTCAGACCCTACTCTTAAATCACAGGCAAGCGCAAGTTCCAAACCCGCCCCCATCGCAGGTCCATTGATGACGCCGATCGTCGGGATCGGTAATTTTTCAAAAGCTGAAATCGCTTTCTCCATTAAAAGAAAGCTTGCCTCCGCTTCTTCAATGGACATTTGGTGGAACTCTTTAATATCTGACCCGGCCGTAAACTGTTCCCCGCTTCCGCGAAGAAGCACGACCTTGTTTTTTGGATTATCCAAAATTTTCGGCGCGATTTCAGAAAGCTGGGTCCACATATTGGCTGTTAATGCATTTTTTGATTTCGGTCGATTGATACTTACAATTGCAAGGCCTGCTGTTTCTTGATACGTGATTTTTGCTTCTTCCATTTCCATGCGATGGATCCGTATTCTCATTCTTCATTCCCTTCCTTCTGCTTCTTCTTAAGTTGCCCACTTTAAAATTATGCAACACTCATGCCAACTTTAGTTTTCCTTTTTCAATTAAGAGAAAACTTGCTTGAATTTTAACAGATTCAACGTATTTTGTTCTACGTATATAGAATCAAAACAACGATGATGATTGTTTCTCTAAGAAACAAAATTGTTTCCTTTAGAAACAACTGTTTCTTTTAGAAACATCGATTTCAGAGGACATTATACTTTTTTAACTTTGCATAAAAAGCTTTCCTGCTGATGCCTAAAATTTTAATCGCTTCTGAACGGGTCCGGGTCTTTTTGACAACTTCCATGATTGCCTCGCGTTCCGTTTGTTCAAGTAATTCCTGAAGTCCCTTATCCAAATTGAAACGGGAAGTTGGCTCAAAATTCACAAAGAAATTTTCTTTTTCATTGAATCTTTTTCTCTCTCGAATGCGGGAAGGAATATCCTCTACTTTGAAATAAGAGTCAGTACATACGGCTATCATTTGTTCAATCACATTCGTTAATTCTCGGACATTGCCCGGCCAATCATACCTTTTTAACACGTCAATGACATCGTCATCAATCGCAACATGCTTCATATACTTGACAGAAAGATCCTTTAAAATGTTGTCAATTAAAAACGGAATGTCCGCTTTTCTTTCCCGCAAAGGCGGGATTTCTATCGGGACAACATTAATTCGGTAAAATAAATCTTCGCGAAAATTTCCTCTCTTTATCTCTTCATTTAAGTTTCGGTGTGTTGCACAAATAATACGGACATCAAGAGGCAAAGGCTGTGTTCCGCCTACTTTAAGGTATTCTCTCTCTTGAATGACACGCAATAGCTTCGCTTGCGCATTAAGCGACATTTCCCCGATTTCATCTAAAAATAATGTTCCGCCATGAGCTGCTTCGAGCAAGCCTTTTTTTCCTCCTTTTCTGGAACCTGTAAATGCTCCTTCCACATGCCCAAACAATTCACTTTCAAATAATGAATCAGGAACAGAGGCAATATTTATGGCGACAAAAGGCTTTTCATGGCGTTTGCTTGCTTCATGGATTGCTCTTGCAAATACTTCTTTCCCAACCCCGCTTTCCCCGGTAAGCAAGATCGTTGCAGTCGTTTCAGCCACTTTTTGTGACAATGAAACAGCCGTTTTCATTTTTGGAACCTCGCTTTTCAGGAGGAAAAAGTTCTTTTGATTAAGCTGCTTCCTAAGCTCATTGCTATATTCAATGTATTTATCTAATTCTTTTTCAAGCTTTGTTACTTCGCTTATATCTTTCATTATTGTGACGACGCCAATCATTTCTCCATTGTCAATAAGGGGTGTCATATTTCCACAAACATGCTTCCCTAATGAATGCACATAACTATAGTCATTCAGCAACGGTTTTCCACTTCTTATTACTTCCAAAATTCTTGAGGTTTCCTCAATTTGATCTAATTTTTTACCCTCTATTTTTTCTTTCGGTACAGCAAAATTTTCTGTATAGGCCTTGTTCACATAGATAACCGTGCAATCTTTGGAAACGACAATTACAGCATCATGCAACGACTCTAAGATCGCGAGCAAATGGTTTTCCAGCTTCATCGATTTCACCCCTTTATACAAAAATACCTTGTCTTTAAGCGACAAGGCATTAGGTTTAATCAACCAGTTCAAGCGTTATGAAGTAAGCACATAAAATAAGTCCAATAATAAACCCCGCAATTTCAAACATGCTGTATCCTCCTTATTTATAAAACTCGTATGTAAATTACCCCTATTGTACCACAATAATCATTTTACAAAAATGTATAAGATTCTTTTAAATGTCCAAGCTGTTTTTTAGGCAATGTAAAAAAATGGATAGGAGCGTCGATTCATGAAAAAAATTTTACCGAACGTAGCTATTGCCCTCTTTATTTGCTTCATTGCAGCCTGCAGCCAAGCGCCTGATCGCCAAAATGCAAAGCAAAACAATGAACCTGAGGCAATCGAAACGAGCAGCAAAACAGAATCACTATCAATAAAGGTAACGATGATCAATCAACAAAATGAAAAAATTGGCCATGCCATACTTAAAGAAAATCAAAATGGTGTTAACATTTCAATTGAAGCCGTCAAACTTCCTCCCGGAAAACATGGTTTTCATATCCATGAAACGGGAGAATGCACTCCGAAAGATTTTCAATCAGCAGGCGCCCATTTCAATCCTGCAGGAAAAGAACATGGCTTCCTTAATCCGAACGGGCCCCATGCCGGCGATTTGCCAAACATTGTCGTTACAAAAAACGGGACAGTCTTTGATGAGGTGACTACAAAACTTGTTACACTAAAAAAAGGTGAAAAAAATTCACTTCTTAAGCAGGGCGGCACCGCTCTTATGATTCATTCGGGCTTCGATGACTACATCTCTGATCCCGCCGGCAACGCTGGGGATAGGATTGCATGTGGTGTAATAAATGATTAAGTTCTAGTATGCGCCCTTAAACAAGATCTTACAAAATGCAGGCTTGAAAACGTTCCAAATGATAACCGTTCAAGCCTTGCTTTTTTTGGAAAAAGCTGTTTCGCAATCATTCGTTCACTATATCCTTGCTTATAAAGTTGTACAGCTTGAAACTGCATTTCTTGTAAATATTCCAATTTTTCAATTAAGCTATTACGCCCATTTCTTATTATACCTTGATGCGCACAAAAAACAGTGTCAAAGTCAAGTTGAATGACACGATTTAGTGAGGAAATATAGTGAGCGATGGATTCTGTACGAAGGCTAACTTTAGGATGAGGCGTTATATATAAATCACCCGTAAAAAGCCATCCTTTGTTTGGTTCATATAAGCAAATATGATCGCGCGTATGGCCAGGCGTTTCAATTGGAATAAACGTATGGTGTTCAAGTTCAATCTTATCAGGATATTGTTCCGCCTCACGTGAGAAACGATCGGAAAACAATCGATCGCTTACATGAAAACGCCGGGCAGGGGTTTTGTTAATATAAATCGGTACGTCAAGATTTTTTGAAATCCAGGACGCCATCCCACTATGATCTTTGTGCAAATGTGTAATCGCGACTTTTTCAATATTCAATCTTTGAAACAAACGGGATAATCGCTTTCGTTTGAAACGCGGGCCTGTATCGATTAATAAACCATCAACAAAGTAAATAAAAATTGACATCGACGGTAAAAAACAATGTATCGGAAGTTTGATTACTTCTACTTGCTGAGCGAAATCTTCTTTCAAACCGGCTCCACTCCATCCCTCTGCTGCCTTCTTTCATAAATCATATCGGCAATTGAGCAGGTAATCAAGATAGACGATGCTTGTTTGAAAAATTGTAACAAAAAAATGAGCCCCCATTCAGGGGCTTTGAAAATCCATCATTAAGCTTCCAGCAATTTAACACTTTCTCGATTAAACGCTTCAAGATCACCTGGATGCCTGCTCGTTACGAGTTGATTTTGGCATACAACAACTTCTTTGTCATGCAAATTTGCGCCGGCATTTTTTAAATCAACGTGAATGGATTTGTATCCTGTTACATCACGGCCTTTTAATGTTTCAGCCGTAATTAATAGCTGAGGGCCATGACAGATCGCGAAAACAGGTTTCTTTTCATCCATAAACGATTTGGCAAATTGAACAAACCGATCGTCAGCTCTTAGCAAATCCGGGGAAAAGCCTCCCGGAATAAATAAAGCGTCAAAATCGGATGGTTTCACATCATCAATCGATGCATCGACAGTTACTGTTGCCTCGCCTTGTTTTCCTTTGATTGTCTTTCCTTTTTCTTTTTCAATAACAGTAAGCGAATGACCGGCATTTTCAAATGCTTTTGCCGGATCCGTGTACTCAGAATCCTCAAATTCATTTGTTAAAAGGACAGCAATATTTTTGCCCATGGAACATACCTCCTCTACATCATGATCTATTCCCATTCTCGTTCAAATTAAACATACATTCAAAAAAAGCCTCCCTGAACAGAGAGGCTGAAACGATTTTATTTAGTTCACTGCCGTTTTTCTAAGTGCATTTTTTAAAACTTTTCCTGTTGCATTGCGCGGCAACAACTCAACGATTTCAATCACTTTTGGCATTTTGAAACGGGCGATTTTTCCTTCGCAAAATTTTTCTAAATCATCTACGGTTATTGGTTCGCTATCATTTTTTAATGAAATCACCGCTTTCACCGATTCACCCCATCTTTCATCGGGTACTCCAATAATCGCCACTTCTTTTATATTTGGATGCCGATAAAGAACTTGCTCAATTTCTACAGGGTAAACGTTTTCTCCCCCTGTAATAATCATATCTTTCTTGCGGTCAATGATATATAGGAAGCCTTCCTCATCTTGCTTTGCAAGATCTCCTGTGTAAAACCAGCCATCTTTGATTGATTCCTTCGTTTTTTCTGGCTGATTCCAGTAGCCGACGGTAATGTTTGGCCCTTTTACAAGCAATTCCCCAACTTCCCCGATGGGAACTTCCTGATCATTCGGATCAACGATTTTAACGTACGTATGAACTGGAGGTTTACCGACTGATCCATTTTTTCGTATGCTGTTTTCCGCATCAAGCAATGAAACAAACGGCGCCGTTTCTGTTAGCCCAAAGCCTTCGTAAAAAGGAATGCCTTTCTGTTGGAAAAATTCGATAACCGTAATCGGACAAGGAGCACCGCCTGACACATTGAACCGTACTGAACTTAAATCGTACGAATCAAAATTAGGAACTTGCGTAAGTGCCTGCCACATTGCGGGAACTAAAAATAAGCTTGTTATTCTCTCTTTTTCAATCAACTCCAAAGTAGCCTGCGGATCAAACTTATCGTCCAATACTACAGTTGCGCCAATATACAGAAGCGGTGTCGTAAAGACACTCATTCCACCTATATGAAACATTGGCGCCACTGTAAGTGTAATTTCATCACTTCGAACAGGCAGATAGTTAATCGCATTAATCGCATTCCATTGTGTATTGCCGTGCGATAGCATGGCACCTTTTGGTTTTCCAGTTGTTCCTGATGTGTACATCATCAGATGAACATCATCTAATCCGATCTCAAACCCAGGTTCATGATCATCAGATTTCGCAAGTATATCCTCATATAAAAAGTCATCTTCATGGGGATTTGCACCAACGTGAATAAATACATTAAGTAATGTTTCTCTTTCACGCAATTGGTCGACAAGCGGACGCGTTTTCTCATCATAAATAAAATGATGGGCACTTGAATCACGAATAATGTACTCCACTTCATCAATGCTCAAGCGAAAATTAATCGGAACAAAGATGGCACCAATTTTTGCACAAGCAAACATCGACTCCAGCATTTCATGTGAATTGAACAATAGGCCGTCTACCCGGTCGCCTTTACAGACACCGAGCTTTAATAAACCATTTGCCAAACGGTTAACCCTTTCATTGAATTCACGATACGAAAACCTTTTATCTTTAAAAACGAGCGCCGTTTTATCTGAAAAACGGTCACTATGTTTTACTAGCCAAGAACCAATGCCTTTAACCATCGATAACCCCTCCTATTTTATAAATGAATTTCCCTCTTTTGTTTTTACTCAATTTTTTACTTGCGTATAATGATCCTTATACTGATTCCGCAAAATATGTTTTTGAATTTTCCCGGTAGTTGTCATGGGCAATTCTTCAAGGATGATCACCGATTTTGGAACTTGGAAAGAACCTAAATGCTTTTTGCTATGTTCAATGATCTCTTCTTCATTAATCGATTCACCAGGTTGGGGGACGACGAATGCTGTTACAGCTTCACTCCAATGCTCATGCGGAAGTCCGACGGCAACAGCGTTCGCAACTTTTCCATGTGATAGAATGGCTTCTTCCACTTTTATTGAAGCAACATTTTCACCGCCTGTTTTGATGACATCTTTTTTACGGTCTACGAAGACGAGCTGCCCATCCGGATCCCAATAACCAAGATCACCGGTATGATGCCAGCCATATTCCCGGCTTTCGTTTGTCGCTTCCTCATTCATGAAATAACCACTCATTACATTAGGACCGCGGTGAACAATTTCTCCAATTTGTCCATTAGGCACTATATTCCCTTCATCATCAAGAATAACGGTGTCATTGATTAAGCTTGACACTCCCCAATATGATCCGAATCGCTGCAGCTGTTGATCGGGTTTAAACATCATAGTTGCCGGATACATTTCCGTCTGTCCCGTCCCAAGTGAAAAGTCAGCGTTCAGTTCGTTGATACAGCGTTCCAATGTTGGACGATCCATTGGAGCCATCGCATACGTACATTTTTGAAGAGAAGAAAGATCGTATTTTGAGCGATTTGGATGATCAAGGAGCATTCGATACATCATTGGCAAGCCAAACATGTTTGTAATTTTTTCATCATTGATCGTTTTCATTAGCAGTTCAGGTTCAAACCCTTTAATGATGACTGTTTTTGCCCCAATATTTAATGCTGAAGTTGTAAACGTGTGTTGTGCACAATGGAAATAGGGCATCATCATTAACACAACGTCTGTTGGTTTCGATTCATATTCAATAATATTGCCTAAACTTGCGATATAGACGGCAACATGGCTAATCATTACGCCTTTCGGGTTGCCTGTCGTTCCACTTGTGTACATAATTTGCGCGATGTCCCGATCTTCAATATAGACAGACGGTTCAATTTTCTCTTGCCCTTTAATAACCGACCAAAAAGTATTTCCGCTCTCTCCGACATCACTTCCGATAAATAGAAAATTCGTGCAAAATTCAGATAACTCATTGATGATTCCTTTCACAAGTCCCGCATCTCCGATAAGTAACTTAGGATCAATTTGATTTAATATATAGCGCTTTTCATCAAGGGAAATGCCCGGATTAAGCGGCACCCAAACAAGCCCAGCTTTGGCGATTCCAAATGACAAGATGACGTATTCAAGAGAATTAGTAGAAATCGTAGCTATTCGATCTCCCTTTTTCAAACCGCTGCTCATCAAATAATTGGCAAATTGATTGCTTATTTCGTCTAGTTCTTTAAATGTCAGTTGCTTATCTTGTTCAACAAGCGCAATTTTATTTGGATATCGTCCCGCACTTCGTCTAAGAATGTCTCCAATCGCAATTCGATTGATTACTGAAATTTCATTCATCTCTGAACCTCCTAAGTTAATTTAAAGTATTTTCATAATATCTGGCAGCCCTTATTTATTTTGTGCTTCGGTTCTATTTAGCGAGTTTTACTCCCAATCGTTCGATTGCAATCTCACGAAGTGCTTGTTTATTATATTTTCCTGTTGGTGTAATCGGCCATTCTGTCTTCTCGATGGTTACAACATATTTAGGTATTTTAAATCCGGAGATTTTACCTTTGCAAAAGAACTTAATATCTTCAATTGTTAGATTGCTCCCTGTATGTGGCTCGACGATAGCTGTTACAGCTTCTCCCCATTTCGGATCGGGGACACCTACCACTTGAACCGTTTTGAGAAGCGGGTGACTCTCCAAAAACATTTCTACTTCTCTTTCAGAAACATTCTCGCCTCCCGTTTTGATCATCTGTTTATAACGGCCACGATAATACACGTACCCTTTTTCATCTAACCAACCATAATCACCTGTTCGAAAATAGCCTTCTTCGTCAAAACTTGCCGCTGTTTCTTTTGGCATTTTGTAATAACCTAGGAATAACGTCCAGCCTTTAAGGCATATTTCACCAGGTGTGTTGGCAGGGAGCGGAGTGCCAGTTTCAGGATTGATAATTTTTATTTGTACACCGGGAAAAGGTTTGCCGTTGCTATATTTTCGTATCGTTTCATCCGTTTCACCGGGAGGCATAACAACTCCTGTTCCCTCTGTAAAACCGTAATGATGGACAAGTGAACGATTACGCAATCCCAGTTTTTTAACTTTGTCGTACCATTCAGGTCCGCATGCGAGAGTAACCTTTCGAACGGAGCTTAAAGCGGATTCTTTAAAATTAGGATGACTTGATAATGTTGTAAAATGAGTTTCAAAGCCTCCTATCTTTGTCACTTTTTCTTGTTCGATTATTTTTAATGCTTCGCCCGGTTCGAAATACTCCATTAATGCGATGCTCGTTCCAAATAAAGCGCTGCCTAATGTTGCGTAGATGCAGCCTCCAACATGATAAAAAGGTTGGTAACCTAAAACAATATCGTCTGAATTCGTATCGCCATTCATATAGTAAGCAATCCCTACATTACTTCCATGGGATCGTAATACTGGTTTCGGAAATGCCGTACTCCCGGATGTGAAAAGTATATAAGAAGGATCTTCTGGTTTAACATTTTCAATAAGTCTGTTTATTTCTGTATGGCTATAATTCACTCCTGAACCGATAACATCGCTAAAGTTAAAGCAGCCAGCATATTCTTTTTTGTCTTCGCTTAGCGAAATGACTGTTTTTAATGAAGGACAATTCTTTGATTCTAGGAATCCGGGTGTTGAATCGTCTATTTCAGGTATGACTTCTTTGATTAAGTCGATATAATGAATCCCTCGAAATTTGTCCGTCATGATTAAGGCTTTTGCATCGGAATGGCGTAAAACATAACGTAATTCTTCGTATATAAAGGTTACATTGATAGGAACGATTACAGCCCCGAGCGTTGTAATGGCGTAGGAAATGTAAAACCATTCAGGACATCCCCCAAGCAAAGTCGCTACATGGCCGCCTTTCTTTATTCCTAGATTTTGAAGTCCTTTCGCCAAACTGCAAATTTTATGATATTGTTCACGATAAGTAATCGCCTGTCCTTTGAATTTAATTGCAACTTTATCGGGCCACTTATGTGCAGCTTCTTTTATTACTTGAGGAATCGTTTTCGTTCTAAAACGTTCACTCTCACTCATTGATTTTCCCTACTTTCTGTTAGGAATTTGTGAGTTCATTACCACCTACTCTCTTTTACTAGGCAAAGTTACAACGACTGACCCCGGGCCAACAGAAACCCCCTTTGAATTCTCACACCACATTTCTAACTCTACTAGTGCCTCACTCCCTTTAAGCCATTTACGTTTGACGACACCCTTTGTAATGACGGTATCACCGACTGTATTGAAAATTTTCATCCGGAAGCCTTTTAAACTTTTGAATGTACCCGCAAGCCCGATGTATTCCCGAACTGTTCTTTCCCACATTCCCTGCAAGAAAAAATTATTTGCATACATTTCGGGCGCGCCAGTTGCCTTGGCATATTCGGTATTATGATGAATTGAATTGAAATCCCGATTAGCGCCAGCTTCCATTACTAGCCTGTAAACACTTAACGGAAATTCGATTGCAGGGACTTCATCTCCTTCAGACACATCTTCCCAGCAGCGTTGCTCTAATGCCATGTTATCTCTCTCCTTCATCTTGAGAATGTGGATTGTAGTTGTAAGTACCTATTCGTATTTTTGCGACCAGTTCTGAATTTTGGTTACGGACTTCTGATTCCCATACCATAAAAGCGCCACGTCCCACTTGCGTTTCTTTTGGCACACACGAAAGCAGTACGTTTCCAACTCTGCATAGACGGTCACCAACAACAATCGGCTTAACATAATCGATTTCAATATCAGTTGCAAAAAATCCAGTTGTTTCCGGTGCAAGGTCCGTTTTGACAGCTGCTGTTGGGTTTTGGGCAGGCTGCGCATTTCTTTCTGCACTCGTGAAAGTCTTCGTACCAGGACTCCAATGGGGTGGAAGCGTCCAAGTAAACAGACTGCTATAAGGTGCGATTATGTCGGGATAACCATATTCATTAGCAACCGATTTATCGTAATGAAGGGGGCAATCAAATTCCAATGGCTCTAAAAAACGGCGAATTGCCCCTTTTTCAACTTCGTCAGCTCCCCATCGCTCCTCTCCATTACTAAAGTCAGTGCCAATTGCATCGATCATAGGCTGCCATGCTTTTTTCCAATCTTCCATTTTTCTATCACCCTTATCCTTCTACAAATAAAATATTTTGCGAATTGTTCCCTGAGTTCAATATTTTTCCGGTTGCATTTTGCGATAAAATTTCTAATATTTCGGTAAACTCCGGCGTTTTGAAGCGTGCTATTTTTTACCAGCCATGAACCAACCCCGTTTTCCACCGAAATCAACCTATTTTTCTTCTGTTTACCTGGAAGTCCCTTCTTTCATTTCTTCAAATTCTTTCCTAAGTAAGGATTTTTGGATTTTTCCAGCCGGCGTGAGTGGTACGTCCTCTTTGAATATAAATTGTTTTGGGATTTTGTAATCGGCTAAATGTTGTTTGCAATAGTTTGTAAGTTCCTCATCTGTTGGCTGTTCACCGGGCGTTGGAACGATATAATATCGGCCAACTTCGCCATAAAATTCATCAGGCACTCCGAAGCCTGCGGCCATTAAAACCTTTGGATGTTTTGAAAGAATGTTTTCAATTTCGACCGGGTAAATATTATATCCGCCTTGGATATACATTTCTTTTTTTCGGCCTTTATAATACAAATATCCTTCCGAATCGGTGTAAACCAAGTCCCCTGTATAAAGCCAATTCTCTTCTCCAAATGTTTCTTTTGTTTCTTTTTCCATTCCGTAATACCCTTTTGCGACACAGGCTCCTTTAATAGCCAGCTCCCCTACTTCTCCGATTGGAACGGTCTTTCGTTCTTTATTGACAACTTTCGCTTCAAAATCTCCAATTGGCACACCGATGCTTTTTTGTACTTTTGAAAGATCATCGGTAAGGCGGGATAAGACGCAAGCGCCAGAAGATTCACTCAATCCATAAAGGTTTACCAATTGGCCATTCGGAATTTCTTTATTAATTCGTTGGCAAAGTTCTGGTTCAACATTTGAACCGCCTGCGACACACAATCTTAATGATGTTAAATCGGTTGTTTTTCTTTTTTCGCTGTTTAGCAGCATGACATACATTGTCGGTACGCCCCCAAAGATCGTTGCCCGATGCTTTTCAATTGCCTCTAACACATCAGACGGGTTAAACATCGGTATTAATACAACACTGCTTTGGCTTAGAAGAGCGACCATAATCGAACATGTTATACCGCCTACATGGTTTAATGGAAGATTTCCAATTGAGAGATCACTAGATTTTATTTCAAAATGACCAACGTGAGCTTTAGCAGAGGCTAAAATGCTCCGGTTTGTAATTAAGGTGCCTTTAGGCCGCCCTGTCGTACCTGACGTGTAAATAATAACAGCCGTATCCTCTTCTACAACTTTGTCTTTTGCTTCATTTAACTGTTCAATATCAATTTCCTGTACCATTAAATCCGAAAAATGAAGGCTTCCTTCGAATCCTTCGCCTGTAAATATAAATTTCCTAACTGTCGGAATATTTCCACGGAAATGATCGAAGAAATCTGAATAATTAAAGTCTGCTAAAGAACTGATTGAGACAAGCGCTTTTACATTCGCGTTATTAATCATATATTCAAACTCTGATTCACGATAACGGACATTAAGGGCAACAACCCCTGCCCCAATTTTGGCAGCTGCGAAAAATGTGTAAAGCCATTCAAATTGATTCAGGGCAATGATGCCAATGTTGTCGCCTCTTTTTATTCCTTCCTTCAAAAAAGCATATGCCAACCGATCTGTCCGTTCGTCCAACTCCTTAAATGTAAGCTGTTTATCACCTTCATATAAAAATACTTTATCAGGTGTTTTAGAAACCGCATTGCTCAAAGCTGATTGGATCGTCCATTTTTCCACTTTTGGCCCCTCCTTGGTTATTAAAAAATGGAAAACCTAGTTGACAATGCCAAGCTGTTTCACAAGAATCTCGTTCATAATTTGTGTCGTTCCTCCGCCAATTGATTGAATTCTCGCATCTCTCCAGTATCGCTGAATTGGATATTCCATCATGTAGCCTGCTCCACCATGAATTTGCAAGCCTTCATCTGTTACCCGGTTGACCATTTCGCATGCATAGACTTTCGCCATCGTTGTTTCTTTTACAGCGTTTTCTCCTTTTTGGTAGAGGTAGAGTGCACGGTATGTCATGTTTTTCGCTTTTTCTATATCAAGGGCCATATCTACTAATTTATGGCGAATGACTTGAAATTCAGAGATTGGTTGACCAAATTGTTTTCGTGTTTTCGCATAATTTATCGTTTCTTCGAATGCTTTTTCCGCCAAACCAATCGACCCTAGTGCCATTGAAATCCGTTCCCATTGGAAGTTGCTCATAATATATTTAAAACCTTTATTTTCTTCCCCAATTAAGTTTTCCTTTGGAACTTTCACGTCGTCAAAAAATAATAATCCCGTATCAGATGAACGCCAGCCCAATTTTTTTAAATTTTTTCCAACTGTAAAGCCCTCAAGATCCTTATCCACGATGAAAAGGCTTACATTCCTGTGCACGGGTTCATCTCTTGTTTTGGCTGCAACGACAACATAATCAGAATTGACACCGTTTGTAATAAAGGTTTTGGAACCATTTAAAATATAGTAATCTCCTTCTTTTCTGGCTGTCGTTTGAATGGAAGAGACATCTGATCCTGCATTTGGTTCTGTAATTCCAAGAGCTGCTACTTTTTCGCCTTTTATCCCTGGAACTAAGTATTTTTCCTTCTGCTCTTCATTTCCAAAGTTCAAAATATTTGTCATTGCAATTCCAGTATGGGCTCCAATCGAAGAGCCAACACCGCTTGCCCCGCATTTTGCCATTTCTTCACTGAATACTGCCGCAGAAATTAAATCCATCTCACTGCCGCCGTATTTCTTCGGGTAGCGTATACCGAGATAACCTAATTCACCAAAACGCTTATATAAGCTCCTTGGCACCTCACCATCCCGCTCCCATTTTTCAACATGGGGAGAAACTTCTTTTTCAATAAATCTCCTAACTGTTTTCCGAAACATTTCATGTTCTTCTGTAAAAATCCAGTGCCCCATACGATGAGCCTCCGTTTTCATTTTTCGCCTCATATTCCCAACTCTTTCGCTATGATTTCTTTCATGATCTCGTCTGTTCCGCCGCCAATTCGTGCAAGTCGGCTATCCCGCCATGCACGTTGGACAGGATATTCCATCATGTATCCGTTGCCCCCGTGTATTTGTAAACAACGATCCGCTACCCAATGGCCCATTTGTGCTGCCGCCAACTTGGCCATTGAAATCTCTTTGCTCGGCACTTCTCCAGTTGCAAAACGATGTGCTGTAGCGTATACCAATTCACGGCATACTTCAATTTCTGTTGCCATTTCGGCAAACAAATGCGAAATAACTTGAAAGTTTGCAATCGGCTGGTTAAATTGTTTGCGAGTCTTCGCATAGTTAAGTGTCTCTTCGTAAGTATGTTGGGCAGCTCCAATTGCACCAGCAGCGCCTATTAGTCTTTCACCTTGCAACTGCCACATAATTTGATAGAATCCTTTTCCCTCTTCGCCAAGCAAATTCTCCTCAGGTACTCGAACATTATCAAAAATTAATTCTGCCGTATCCGAAGATCGCATACCGACTTTGTCTAATTTTCTGCCAACCGAAAAACCTTCCCTGTCCGATTCAACAAGAAACAGACTAATCCCCTTATAGCCGGGAGCATTAGATGTTCGGACAACTAACGTTACAAAGTCACAACGCGGCCCATTTGTAATAAACGTTTTCGTACCGTTGATGACCCAATGATCTCCATCTTTCACCGCCCTTGTTTCGATGGATTGAACATCAGAACCGTGGTTTGGCTCAGTTATTCCGATTGCCGCTATCTTTTCGCCTCTTAAAGCTGGTTTTAAAAATCGTTCATGCTGCTCTTTCGTTCCGAACTTATAAATTGGAGGGGTCGCCATATCGGTTTGGACCGCAACTGCCATTGGCACGCCGCCGCAGCCGCATTTATTCATTTCCTCCGCAAACACGAGGTTCATAAAATAGTCTCCGCCCTGGCCTCCAACTTCTTCAGGATATCGGAGACCCAGAAAACCAAGGTCCCCCATTCTTTTAAACAATTCCCGCGGAAATTCCCCTGCTTCCTCCCACTCTTCCACGAAAGGAGTAATTTCATTTTTAACGAATCGTTGAACCGTTTTACGCAATTGTTCATGTTCTTCATTAAAATAAGGTTCATACGTCATCCTATCACCTGCATTCATAATTCATATTTGATTGGAAATTAAATAGACTCTTGCTTCGTGTACAATTCAGTATGTTCTTTTCGCAAAAGGTGTTTTTGAATTTTACCAGTCCCTGTTCTTGGGAAGTCTTCCATAAACACAATTTTCTTCGGTACTTTAAATCCAGCTAACGACTCTTTGCAGTAGGAAATGATCTCTTCCTCATTAACCGATTCGTTCGGCTTTACGATAACGAAGGCTGTAACCGCTTCCCCCCAATAAGGGTGCGGCAGGCCAACAACAGCCGCATCTTGAACGGAATCGTGTCCTAAGAGTGTCCGCTCTACTTCAATGGAAGCAACATTTTCCCCGCCTGTTTTAATCATGTCTTTCTTTCGATCGGTAAACCAAACAACGCCTTCTTCATCCATCCAAGCCATATCTCCGCTGTGAAACCAACCATGCTTAAATACTCGATCTGTTTCTTCTGGCAGATTTAAGTAGCCTGTCATCGCATGCGGTCCACGGTAAACAATCTCTCCGATCTGTCCCCTTGGGAGGATATTTCCGTCTTCGTCCATGATTTCAATGTGAACGCTAGGAGTAGCCGGTCCCCACGAAGCAGCTTTTTCGAATTTATGTTCTTTTCTTTGGAACGTTGTCGGCGGGGTAAACTCCGTCTGTCCAGAGCCTAGTGTTACATCAGCATTAGGGTATAGTTTTTCTAACTTTTTGAGGCTTGACATTGGCATTGGCGCCATTGCATAAGTAGCCTTTTCTAAAGAAGAAAAATCCCTTTGCCACACATCAGGCAATGCGAGTAAAGCATGGTGCATCATCGGTAACAATCCAGTGCTCGTCACTTTCTCTCGTTCAATCAAATCAGCAATATGTTTGGCATCGAACCCATTTGAAATATCTGTAATAACCATCGTTCCACATACGATAAAATTTGGAATAGCCCCCGCATTTAACATGGCTCAGTGGAAAAGTGGCAACACAGCAAGCAAAACACTTTCATGGTGAGATTTGTTTTGAACAGCTGCAGACAGAGCAGTAATATTTACTGCAACGTGACTTGTTAATACACCTTTTGGATTTGAGGTCGTTCCGCTTGTATATAAAAGTTGTACGTTGTCGCGATCGTGAACAATACGTTCGACCTCGGAATCACTTCCTTGATCGAGAAATTCTTCAAATGTCGTAGCAGGTTTTCCTGTTTCAGCTATTTTTTCTTTTCCGAGGCGTGACCAAACAATTTGCTGCAAGTCTTTTGAACGTGAAATAACTTCGGTCATCCCATCCTGATATTTACCATGTGCAATAAGTACTTTTGCTTTTGAATCTTTTAAACAATAAGCAATTTCATTCGGCTTCAACCCTAAATTCACAGGCATTGCAACGAGTCCCGCTTTCGCACATGCAAAATAACAAACAAGCATTTCCCAAGCATTCGGAAACATGATTGCAACACAATCTTGATGTTCTAAACCTAATTGAAGCAACGCATGGCCACAGCGGTTCACCAACTTGTTAAACTCGCGGAATGTTATAATCACATCTCCATCTTTCATTGCTATTTTATTTGGAAAATGATTCTCCGCCCTCGTCGCAATATCTCCAATGCACACGCGTTGAATGAGATTTCTTTCCAGCTCTGAAACTGACATCACGTACACCTCCTAAAAATCAAACAGGAACAACACCAATTTTTCTCCATGGACGTTCCACTTGCTTTCCTCGTGTCCTTTCTAAAGCTGAGGCCAAAATTCGGCGTGTATCGGCAGGGTTAATCACATCATCTACATCTGCGGCGCCTGCGACAAGATCAACAGAAATGCGGTCTTTGTATTCTTGAATCAACTCTTGCCTTCTTGCCTCTGGTTCTTCCGCGTTGGCAATTTCCTTACGATAAACAATGTTTACCGCTCCTTCAGCACCCATTAAGCTGATTTGAGCATGAGGGTACGCCAAGAATAAATCAGGTTCATAGGCTCTTCCATTCATCACATAATACCCTGCTCCGAAAGCTTTTCGGACGACAATCGTAAACTTTGGAACGGTTGCAGATGCTGTTGCATGTAAAAATTTAGCGCCATGCCTAATGATTCCAGCCTTTTCAACGGCAGAGCCAATCATAAATGCAGGTGTATCAACTAAATATAAAATGGGTACGTTAAAGGCGTTGCAAATATTAATAAAGCGTGCAGCCTTATCAGAAGCGTTAACGTCAATCGTTCCGCCCAGCCATTTCGGTTGGTTTGCAACAATCCCAATCGAATGGCCGCCAATACGTGCAAAACCTGTCACCATATTACGCGCCCACCTCGGTTTGATTTCAAAAAACTTTCCGTCATCGACAATTTCTTCAATTAATTTAATGATGTCAAAAGGTGTATTCATCGCTGTCGGAATTAACTCATTAAGTTTGTCACATGAACGGTCAATAGGATCAGAGGTCTTGATAACAGGGGGAAGGTCTTGATTGTTTTGCGGTAAATAACTCAAATACTCACGTACCTTCTCGATACATGCCGCATCGTCTTGCACTTCAAGGTCTCCGACTCCAGAAATTTCACAGTGAATTTTACTCCCTCCAAGTTCTTGTTCAGAAATGTCTTCACCAATTGCCGCCTTTACGAGAGGAGGTCCGCCGAGACCCAAAAAGCTCGTGCCTTTTACCATCGGAGTGAAATCTGCCAAAGCGGGTACGTAGGCAGTCCCTGCAAAGCCCGGGCCCATTACCGCACATACTTGCGGGACGACGCCAGACATAATCACTTGTTCGAAAAATAATCCACCAGTTGCCGCGAAACTTGATCCAGCTGAATTTTGTATTCGTGCACCAGCCGAATCGATCAGCCATATAATTGGGATGCGGTGTTTCAGCGCCCATTCCCGCATACGGGTTACTTTTTTCTCGCCGCTTGGACCCATTGAACCTGCGATAACTGTAAAATCATATGCTGCGACACATGCACCCCGGCCATTTATTTTTCCGTAGCCTGCAATCATGCCGTCAGCCGGCGTTTTTTTCGGATCTGAGCCAAGCTGATAGGCCAACGTGCCCATTTCTTCAAACGTACCTTCATCGAATAATAATTCTACCCGTTCTCTTGCTGTCAATTTTCCTTTTTCATGTTGGCGTTTTACCGCTTTTTCACCCCCCATTTCTTCCCGAATCTTCTGTTTCCGTCTTTCCATTTCTTCAATTATCTCTTGCAATGTCATTTGAACTTGTTCTTTAATATTTTTCATAATGTTCAACTCCTCCATGATGTGGCAATATATTATAATGATTTCGAGTATTCAGCATCTTTTCTTGCTGGGCCAGTCTCAAGAAATTTTGAGATCATGCCATGCAATTGTTCTGTCGTTCCTCCAATAATCGACATTCCCCGGGCGTCACGCCAATACCTTTGGACTGGCGTTTCCATCATATAACCCATGCCACCGTGAATTTGTACGGCTGAATCGGCCACTTGCTTAACCATTTCACCAGCAAATGCTTTCGCCATCGCAGATTCAACGGCAGCATCTTCGCCTTCATTAAGCAAATATAATGCCCGATATGTTAAATTTCTTGATTTTTCAAGCTCTACAGCCATATCAGCCATTTTGTGCTGCAAAACCTGGAAGTGGTTGATTGTTTTGCCAAATTGCTTTCGTTCTTTGCTGTAGCGAATTGTATCTTCTAACGATTTTTCCGCCACCCCTATGCTAAGCAGCGCTTGAATGACTTGGAACCATTGCGTGCTTTTTTCCAAATAGCTGTTTGCCTCATTCACTTCACCAACGACTGCATCTTTCGATACTTTCACATTGTTAAAGGATAAGTCTACGGTTTCGGAAGCACGCCAGCCCAATTTTTTAATTTTTCGGTCTATTGTTACATGACTAGACTCTCTGTCAATGATGAATAAGCTAGTTCCATCTAAACCTTTTGAAGGATCGGTGATCGCCGTCACACAAATAAAATCCGAACTTCCGCCATTTATTACAAATTTTTTCTTTCCGTTTAAAAGATAATCGTCTCCGTCCTGAACAGCTCTTAGTTCGGTATCTTTCAATTCCTTCGAACCAACCGCTAGTTCATGCAAGGCAAGTGTAGCAATCTTTTCCCCGCTTATGGCTTTACTCAAATCGTTCCTTTTTTGTTCTTCACTTCCAAAGGAAGAAAGGAGAGCCAACGACATGAGATGATAGCTAATAGATGCGGCTATGCCACCGGTGCCATATTTTCCCAACTCTTCTAAAAAAACAGCTTCTGTTACTAAATCGGCATGATTGCCTCCGTATTCCTCTGGCGAACTTATTCCGATATAACCCATTTTCGATAACTGCTCATAAAAGGAGCCAGGAATCCTTCCAGCTTTTTCCCATTCCTCAACATAAGGAGACAATTCTTTTTCTAAGTATTTTTGAACGCTTTTTCGAAACATTTTATGCTCTTCTGTAAAAATCCAATGAGACATTATGCAGGACCTCCGGCTTGAATTTTTTAATAAATTAGTCTAAATTTGCTCTTTCGCAAATTTAAACCAATCCGGCTTCTGACCTCTGACTTCCTGAGAAAGAACGTGTTAACGTATTTTCTTATCTATATAACTCCTATTCCTTTTGAAATAATTCCTTTCATAATTTCATCTGTTCCGGCGCCGATTCTTGATAGCCGTGAGTCACGCCATGCACGCTCAACCCCATAATCCATATCGATGCCATTCTCGCCAAATATTTGAATAGCAAAGTCGGCAACTTTATGGCCTAGCTGGGATGCGGCTAATTTAGCCATTGAAATTTCAAGCGCAGGGGCTTCCCTTCTCCAAAATCGATAAGCGGTAGCATAGACTAATTGCCTTACTGCTTCAATTTCTGTTGCGATTTCCGCAAGCTTTTGCAATGTGACATAGTACTGAGGTGTTTCCGGAGAATATGTATCTTTAAAATACTGATAGGCTCTTTCAAACGTATATTGTGCGCCTCCAACGCCCCCGGCTGCACTAATGATTCGTTCGCCTTGCAATTCCCACATAATGTGGTAAAAGCCTTTGCCCTCTTCACCGAGGAGATTTTCTTTAGGCACCCTAACATCTTCGAAAACTAATTCCGCTGTATCGGATGACCGCATTCCGACTTTGTCGAGCTTTTTGGCTACTGTAATGCCGGGGCGGTCCATCTCAACTAAAAATAAACTAATCCCTTTATACCCTGGAGCATCAGATGTCCTTGTTACCAATGTGATAAAATCCGCCCGCGGCCCATTCGTAATATATAATTTACTTCCATTGATAACCCACTCATCGCCGTCTCTTACAGCTCGCGTCTCTATGCTTTGTACGTCAGAACCATGGTTCGGTTCAGTAATCCCTAAGCAGGCAAGCTTATCGCCGCGAATCGCAGGTATTAAAAATCGTTCAATTTGATCTTCAGTACCGAATTCAAGAATCGGCGGAGTTGCCATATCAGTTTGAACCGCGATTCCCATGCCAAATCCTCCCGTTCCGCAGCGCGCCTTTTCCTCCGCCATCACGACACTCATAAAATAATCTCCGCCGCGCCCGCCGATCTCTTTAGGATAGCTGAGCCCAAGATAGCCCAACTCTCCCATTCTTTTTAAAATGGAACGCGGAAAATAGCCTTGTTCTTCCCATTCGTCAGCGAAAGGCCTTACTTCCGTTTCAAAAAAATTCCGAATTTCTTCTCTGAATCGATCGTGTTCTTCCGTGAAATATGGAGCATATGGCATGATATCTTCCACCTCTTTTTAGTTTTTAGCTAAATCTTCTAGTAATTCCTCTTCAACTTCGATGTACATTCTTTGTAAATTTGAACTAAAGGTTTTTCCGAGGCCATCTACCCTTAATGAGGAAGAGCCTCCACCATTTAACGCTTCTTTACAAAGGAAGTTCAACGCAAGAAGATTAGGAGCCTCATAGCGTATCACGTCACCTTCCACAAACTCTGCAAAATGTTCTTTCACCTTTTCTGCAGTCACTTCACGTTTAAAAACGTTGTAAATCTCTTCATTTGGAGCAAACAAAGCAACGTTTACAGAATTCCCTTTGTCTCCGCTGCGGGCTTGAGACAATTCACTTAGTTGAACTTTCCGCAATTTTCTCAACCTCCTTTACTTGGACCTTTACTTCATCTTCAATAAATTCCCTCGGAACGAGACTTGCCCACATACCAAGCAATGTTCGTGGCCTAACGCCATTTAAGCCGCCGCCATATGGAGGGCCGTTCAAGCCTAAAGGCACAACAAGCCTGCGGAATTTTTCGGCGTCCTGATATGATTTTGTTCGAACTGCCATTCGCATGAATACTTCATTTAGGCCATCCTCTTCTGTAGGAGGGGCTGCAGTCGGGCCGTGCAAAGCGTTATGGCCAATGTAGTCGACCATGATTTCTTCGATTTTTATGCCTCTTTGTTCAATTTGCTTACGGATAATACTTTCAGCTTTTTTAACTTTTTTTACGGCGTCAGGCCAGGAATAGCCGATAATCACTTGCCCCCTATAGCCATTCGGGTAGCCCATAACAACTTTTAACGTATCTGGTCTTGGGCTGCCTGTTGTCCCTGTGATGAAAATACGGTTCTTTCCGATTTCTTCAAGTTTCGCGGTCGTGAAATTGGCTACAACATCTGGTGTGATATAAGCTGCCGGATCATGAATTTCGTAAAGCATCTGTTCTTTAATTGTGTCGAAGTTTACCATTCCGCCGCTTGTCTCGGTTTTCGTTAAGATAAAGTCACCGTTCTCCTTTACTTCAGCGATTGGATAGCCGATTCGATCCATATCTTCAACATCCCACCAATTTCCGCTGAAGTTTCCTCCAGTTGACTGTGCCGAGCATTCCATAAGATGGCCCATTAAAATTCCTTGGGCTAACCTGTCCCAGTCATCTTCTTTCCATCCAAATTCATAAACTAACGGTGCTAAAAATTGAGCAGTATCTGTCGTTCTTCCTGTCACAACGATATCGGCTCCTTGATGAAGGGCTTCAACAATTGGCTTCACACCCAAGTAGGCATTCGCAAACAAAAGTTTGTCTTGTACCGTTTCGAACGAATCTCCTGTTTCCATATCCTTAAACGATACGCCTTTATCCCGCAATTCAGAAATTCGCTCAAGAATATTATCCCCCGTGACAACCGCTATCTTTAAACCGGTTATCCCAAGTTCTTTTGCCACACGCACGACCTCTTCATAGGCCCCTTCAGGATTAATCCCCCCTGCGTTCGTAAGCAATTTGATTCCTTTTTCTTTAACATAAGGCAATAACGCTTTCATTGATGTGGTAATATCTTTCGTATAACCCTTTGTCGGATCTTTCAATTTGTCTTTTACTAGAATCGACATCGTCAGTTCCGCAAGACAATCAAAGCTTATGTAATCAACGTTCCCATTTTTAGCAATGTCAACTGCCGGTTCTATCGTATCTCCATAGAAGCCTTGGGCAGCCCCAATTCGAACAGTTTTCATCATAGAACATCTCCTTTGCTTTGTAGAATTTATCACGCCGCAACCGTCCGTAAACCCCCGCTGATGGAAGTCTCGCTTTATTCAAGTGTTAAAATAACATCCCCTTCTTGTACAAAGTCACCTTCAGCAACGGAAACGGCTTTCACTACACCGTCTCCTTCCGACTCAATCGAGATCTCCATTTTCATTGATTCCAGGATTGCGACTTCTTCCCCTTCTGTCACTTCGTCTCCTTCTTTTACAAGCATTTTCCACATATTTCCGCCCATCGGACATATGATCTGCATGTTCATTCTCCCTTCCAATTTGGTGCACGTTTTTCTAGAAAAGCGGATGCACCCTCTTTTAAGTCTTCGCTTCGGAACGAAACGATTCTTAACGTCGAAAGGTAATCAAAAGATTTCATGAAATCCATTTGCTGTGTGTTATAAAATGCATCCAAAGCCAATTCGACGGCAAGCGGACTATGTGATGCAATCGTTTTCGCAACCTTACGTGCTTCCTCCATTAAGTTTTCCGGCTCTACTACTCTATGAACAAGATTGATTTCTTTTGCCTGATCGGCGGAAAGTATTTCAGCAGTCAACATCATTTCCATTACTTTTCGTTCACCAACTGCCCTACGAACCCACGGCAAAATCACATACGGCACCATGCCTAATTTTAATTCTGTTAAACCAAGTTTTGCCTTGCTGGAGGCGATCGCAATATGGCACATCGCCACCAAGCCTGTTCCGCCGCCTAAAGCGGGACCATTGACAGCAGCAATCAATGGTTTTTTTATGGTTGCACCAAGCTTGAATAGCTCAGTGCTTTTTCTTCCTTCCTTATGAAGCTGTGGAACAGGAGTTTCAAAGCTTTTCTTAAATCCATTTAAATTTCCGCCTGCAGAAAATGCCTTCCCTGCGCCG
This sequence comes from Pueribacillus theae, assembly GCF_003097615.1. Lineage (NCBI taxonomy): Bacteria > Bacillati > Bacillota > Bacilli > Caryophanales > Bacillaceae > Pueribacillus > Pueribacillus theae. The sequence goes on along the minus strand of NZ_QCZG01000005.1, from coordinate 34,786 downwards.
GTCAGAATGATTGCCTTTATTTCTTTGTCTTCGTCCGCTCGTTTCATTGCTTCAACCAGTTCTGCTGTTGAATCACCGGAAAGCGGATTTCTTAAGTCAGGTTGATTTAATGTGATTGTTGCAATATTTTCTTCCACGTCATATAAAATTGTCTCGTATGCCAATGACATCACCTCTTTTTATTTCATCATGATGTTTTTACAATTTCATTTAAATGCAATTCTCATGCCAGCATAAACTCATCATATTTAGTAGGAAATTGAATGAGTATATACAAACAAACCTGTGAACAACTGTCTATTAAAATGCACAATTGTCTTGAAGTTTATACAGAATTTTTTTATAATTCATAATAGAAAGGAAGTGTGTTTATGAAAGTACGCCACCTTTTAACATCCAATTTTGTAAAAGTGACGAGAACAACAACAGCCCGCGAAGTACTTGAGAAGTTTCTTGAGCTTCGCCAAGATCTAGCGTGCGTTATTGAAGGCGGGAAACTAATAGGAATCGTTACGAAATACTCAATTTATCGATTATTATTAAAAGAACAGTCTCTGGATTCCTCAATCGAATCTGTGATTAAGCATGATGTTGTCGTTCTTCATGAAGAAACCAGTTTAACAGAAGCAAAAGATACGCTTTTGAGAAAACAAGTCGGGCATGCGGTCGTTATGAATGAAAAAAATACAGTTATTGGAGTCATGGCCAAATCCGATTTAATCACAGGCCTCATTACCGGTTCGCATAACCTTGGCATCCGCCTTAAATCACTCATGAATAATCTTCAAGAATGCGTCATTTCGGTCGACGAGCATTTACACATTACCTCTATGAATGAAGCAGCGCTGCAATTATTTCAAATAAAGGAAAAACATATGTTAAGCAAGCCCATTGAAGATGCATTTCCTGAGTTGACAGATGATTTACGGAAAGTGATACATACTGGAAGTGTCATTGATGTTAAACGCTTCAATCTGAATAAAACGACCGTATTTTCATCATTCGTTCCGATTAAAGAATGGGGAAAGACGACCGGAGCAATGGCTGTGCTGAAAGACGTCACTGATTTTGAAAAAGTAGCAAACGAACTTGAATCTACGAAACGGATTGAAAAAATACTCGACAGTGCTTTAGAGCTCGCCTACGATGCTGTCGTCATTACAGACAATGACGGGAACATCACAAAAGCAAATCTTGGATTTCTAAATTTATTCAGTATTGAAACCATTGAACATATTCTCGAAAAACCAATCAAAAAAATCGCCCCTGATCTTCCCATTTCAAAAAACGATGCGACCGGCCATCAACCAGAGGCTAAGCTTATCCAAATAAATGGACAGAAAGCAATTTTCAACCAGATGCCAATTATTCAAAGCAACAAAAGGATTGGATACATCTATAAGATTATTTATCAAAAGCTCGACATATGGAAAGATTTATTCCAGCATATGGATAAATTAGAGAACGAACTGACGTATTACCGGGGGGAATTAAGCAGAATTTCCAACAGAAACGACCCGTTTGCTTCTCTTATTTCTAAAAATAAAAAAATGGAACAATTAAAAAAGGAATCTTACATTGCTGCGAAAAGCTTTTCAAATTTACTAATTACGGGAGAAAGCGGGACAGGAAAAGAATTGTTGGCTGATGGCATCCATCGCTCGTCAAACCGGACAGGTTCATTTGTTAAAATAAATTGTGCGGCAATTCCAGAAAACCTGCTCGAATCTGAATTCTTTGGTTATGCAGACGGAGCTTTTACCGGATCCCGAAAAGGCGGGAAACCCGGAAAATTCGAACTTGCCAATGAAGGAACGTTATTTTTGGATGAAATCGGAGATATGCCCCAATCTCTTCAAGCAAAATTATTGCGCGTCCTTCAAGAGAAGGAGTTCGAACGCTTGGGAGATACACAAACAAAAAAAGTAGATGTAAGAATCATCGCTGCAACAAATAAAGATCTCTTCCAGCTTGTGAAAGAAGGATTATTCAGGGAAGACCTGTATTACCGCATACACGTTATTAATTTAAACATCCCTCCACTGAGAGAACGGCTTGACGACATCCCGATACTTGCCGATCATTTAATCAAAAAGTTCAAAACAAAGAAAAACAAAGATGTCATAGGCCTTACCGCCGAAGCAATCGAAAAACTGCAAACGTACGATTGGCCTGGCAACGTGCGCCAATTAGAAAATATATTGGAGCGCGCCTATCACTTTACTGATTCGAAATGGATTGAACCAGAATTTATTCATTTCGACCAAGATCACAAAACTAGTTTATTATTACCGCATTCACCACGATATAGACCCGCAGAAAAAATAAATCGGCAGGAATTGCTTGAAGAAACAGAGAAAAAAGCAATCTTCAAAGCGCTTGAACAAGCACATGGAAACAGGACAAAAGCTGCTAAATTTCTTGGCATCAGCCGGTCAAGCCTTTACCAAAAAATAAATAAATACGACATTCAGAAAGAAATCAAATTTTACTAACATTGAAAAAGCTATTAAAGACAGCCCCGCTGTCTTTAATAGCTTTGTTTTTCTGAAATATCGTCCGCATGCTGGATTAAACTTTTAATCCTTACATTAAAATTCGCAAATCGTTCATCCTGTGTCTGCCCCATTTTGTAACGGTAGTAAATTTGCTGAAGAACCCCTGCTAATTTGAAGTATGCAAAAACGATGTAATAATGCATATCATCAACATCCCGACCCGTTTCTTTTGCATACAATTCAATCATTTCCCTTCTGGAAAGAAACCCTGGCTGGTAGGTTACTGTTGGCAACACGGGACGCATAAACTCAGGATCATCCGCCTGCACCCAATAGCCCAGCGTTACTCCCAAATCAAACAACGGGTCGGCAACCGTAGCCATTTCCCAGTCAAAAACAGCCTTAACCTCTTTAAAATCATAGGACAACAGCATATTATTCAACTTATAATCATTATGGATGACGCTTGTATATTTAGACTTCGGCATATGATCAACAAGCCATTTGGCGATTCGATCAAAAGCAGGATAATCATCCGTCTTTGCCCGCAAATAACGTTTCGTCCAGCCATGAACCTGCCTTTCCAAAAAACCTTCAGGATGGCCAAATGATTCCAAACCCGCTTTTTTATAATCAACATCATGCAATTTGATTAATGTTTTTATGAAAGCCAAAGAAATATCTCTGCGGGTTTGTTCAGTCACTTCAACATCTTCTGGAAAACGATCGTTAAGCACGATGCCATGCTTTCGCTCCATCACATAAAAAGGAGCACCGATGATTGACTCATCTTCAGAAAAAAGATAAGGCTTTGGTACAATATTAAATTCTGGATACAGCTTTGTTAATAGATCAGATTCCCTTTTCATATCATGCGCCTTAGGCGGCAGCGGACCGAATGGCGGCCTTCTTAACACAGCTTCCCAATCGCCAAATCGTATAAGATAAGTTAAATTAGAAGAGCCTGAAGGAAATTGTTTCACTTCCATTGGAGCATCTGGAATATCCAAATGCTTCCGCAAATAACTTTCTACTTTTTTCCTGTCGAAATCTTCTCCTTCTCGAACAGGGATAAGCCCTTCGTCTTTTTTTACAGTCAATTCGTTCCCTCCCGTTTCGTTCGTTCCCGTCTCGTTGTTACTTTTTAAAAATAAGCACAATTTATACATTTGATATAAAAGTTAAAAATCCTTTTTTACTGAGAAATTTTTAAGTGAAAATATTCACAGCCCCACTACGGGAGCTGTGCGAATAATTATTTATTTCGATAAGGCTTTAATTCAATTCTTGCAATGTCGCGGCGGTGAACTTCGTCCGGGCCGTCTACAAATCTGAGCGTTCTGGCGTTTGCCCAATGTTCTGCAAGAGGAAAGTCGTCTGAAACGCCTCCTGCTCCATGGACTTGGATTGCTCTGTCGATGACTTTGAGACAAACTTCAGGGACAGCGACTTTGATCATTGCGATTTCTTTTCTAGCTTCTTTGTTGCCAGCCGTATCCATCATATAGGCTGTTTTCAAAGTTAGAAGACGGGCTTGTTCAATTTCGATTCGGGAGTTTGCGATCCACTCTCGAATGACGCCTTGTTCTGATAGTTTTTTCCCGAATGTCACGCGTGATTCCGCCCGCTTGCACATGAGCTCAAGCGCTCTTTCTGCTGCGCCGATTGCCCTCATGCAATGGTGCACCCTTCCTGGCCCAAGCCTTCCCTGCGCAATTTCGAAGCCCCTTCCTTCGCCAAGCAATATATTTTCAGCGGGTACACGCACATCTTCCAAAATAATTTCTGCGTGTCCGGTTGGCGCATGATCATAACCGAAAACAGACAGTGTGCGCTTTACAGTTACTCCTGGCGTGTCTCTTGGTACGAGAATCATCGATTGCTGTTTATAGCGCTCCGCGTTTGGATCTGTTTTCCCCATGACAATGAATATTTTCGTCCGTGGATCGCCGCCATTCGTTGACCACCATTTTCGCCCGTTAATAACGTATTCATCTCCGTCACGCTCGATTCTGCATTCAATATTGGTTGCATCAGAAGAGGCAACTTCAGGTTCTGTCATGAGAAACGCCGAGCGTATTTCTCCATTCAGTAGTGGATTGAGCCATTTTTCTTTCTGATCTTCCGTGCCATATTTTAAAAACACTTCCATGTTTCCTGTATCAGGTGCGTTGCAGTTAAAAATCTCTGGGCCAATTAACGAACGGCCCATAATCTCGGCGAGCGGTGCGTATTCAAGATTTGTCAAGCCGTCTTCCACTTCATTTTTAGGCAAGAAGAGATTCCAGAGGCCTTCCTCTTTCGCTTTTGCTTTCAATTCTTCCAAGATTGCCGGAATTTTCCACCTGTTCCCGCCTTCATTTAGCTGGTCCTCATATGTTTTTTCATTTGGGTAAACATATTTTTCCATAAACGCATTTAATTTCTCTTGAAGTTGTCTTGTTTTTTCAGAGTAAGTAAAGTTCATTTTAATAGCTCCTTGTTAAATTAAAATTATTTTAGTTGCAGTTTTGAAAAGACTTCTTCATTATGTTCACCGAGTTTTGGCGCTTTTGTACGGATTTCTCCTGGAGTGTCTGATAGTTTAATAGGGAGGCCTATTTGCCTTGTATCTTCAAAATTTACAATCATGTCTCTTGCCTTAATTTGGGGATCATTGATCATTTCTTCTAATGTTAATACCGGGGAGACGCAAGCGTCGGCATTTTCGAAAATGTCCATCCATTCTTTTAATGACCTTTTATAAATAATCTGCTCAATCTCCTTTCTTAATTGCTCTTGAACTTGAATTGGCGATTCAAGCAATGGAATAAAATCAGGGCGCTCGATTCCTTCGCAAAAGACTTTCCAAAATTTTTCTTCAAGAGCGCCAACAGATAGATATCTCCCATCAGCCGTTTCATATACTCCGTAGCATGCTTTGCCGCCTGATAACGTTAGTTCGCCTTTTTGCTTTTCATTTCCTGCTAAAAACTCAGGTAAAATTGATTGAAGCCATGAAACAACGCCATCTGTCATTGAAATATCAACAAATTGCCCCTTTCCTGATTCGTTTCTCCCCATTAAAGCTGTTAAAATGCCTACCGCTCCCATAAGTGCTCCGCCGCCAATATCAGCTATTTGAGTTGCTGGAGGAATTGGCTTTTCACCTTTTCTGCCATTAAAATGCAGAAGTCCAGCATAACTTAAATAATTGATGTCATGGCCTGGCTTGTCTTGGTACGGGCCGTTCTGTCCATAACCTGTAATTGCGCAATACACGAGCTTCGGGTTAATTTCTTTTAAAATATCATAGCCGATTCCAAGCCTGTCCATTACGCCTGGCCGAAATGATTCAATCAGTACATCGGCGGTTTTGACCAATTCCTTGAAAAGATTGCGGTCTTTTTCATCTTTTAAATTCATTGCAACGCTTTTCTTATTCCGGTTTAACGATTCAAACATGGCGCTGTATTCGCCGGCTTTCGGTTCATTCCATCTAGCATAATCTCCCAGATTCGGTTCTTCTACTTTAATTACTTCAGCGCCAAAGTCAGCTAAAAGTTGGCTGCAATAAGGGCCCGGAAGAAGTCTTGTTAAATCCAACACACGAATGTTTTTTAAAGGTAAGCCCATATTCTTTCATCCCCTCTTCTTTGTTGTTTTTATTTTAAATTAATGAATCCCTCTTTCACTCTCTTCCCAGAATGGTTTCCGCAATGCTTTTTTATCTATTTTTCCGTAGGGGGTCAACGGTAATGAATTTATAAAATGAATCTCTTTTGGACATTTATAAGCGGCTAACTTTTCTTTGCAATATTTAATCAGTTCGTCTTTTGTAGCGGAAGATCCTTCTTTTGCTACGACAAAGGCAACAACCGCTTCCCCCCAATCATGATGCGGAACTCCTACGACTGCCACTTGGCTTACATCTTCGTGTTTCTGAATCACATTTTCTACTTCGGTTGAGTAAATATTTAATCCTCCGCTAATTATCATGTCATTTTTTCGATCGAGTAAATGGATGTAGCCATTCTCATCTTTCATGCCGATATCTCCGGTGTGAAGCCATCCGTCTTTTAGTGTTTCAGCCGTTTTCTTAGGCAAGTTTAAGTATTCTAACATGTTGTAAGGCGTTTTTGCGGTGATTTCACCTTGTACACCCGGCGGCACCTCATCGCCATTTTCATCGACAATTTTCACTTCGCTCATCATGACAGGCTTTCCACAGCTTCGAAGTCTTGAAGCGTTCTCAACCGAAACAAGGTGATCCGTTTTGTCAAGACGAGTTATAAAATTTGGCGCCTCTGACTGTCCGTATAGCTGGGTGAATACGGGACCGAATAATTTCAGCCCCTCTTTCAGCCTTTCTTCTGTAATAGGGGCAGCTCCGTATAAAATTGTCCGAAGAGAAGACAAATCTCTATTTTCATCATTTAATTCGTCCATCACCCTGTAGATCATCGTAGGAACCATAAACATAAAGGTCACCTTATCGTGTTCAATCCGGTTAAGAACAAGAGCGGGATCAAATTTTCTTTCAATAAAGAATGTGGCTCCTTTAAGCAAGCCGGCTTGTAATATCATGCCGGCGCTGTGGGGCAAAGGAGACATGATAAGAATTCGCTCATCCCCTTGGATTTCCGCTTCAATGATATGGGAAAAATTATTGATCGACATATTTTTTTGAGAATGGACAACGCCTTTCGGCAACCCAGTTGTTCCCCCCGTATAAATAATCAGGGCGCGATCTTCAGGCTTCACGTCATTGTTAAGCGGATCTTCCGGTTGATTCCCCTGAACCTCTGCCCAAGAAAGCATTCCTTCGTGAGGAACAGCAGAAACGGCTACAATTGTCTTTAATTCCGGAAGCTCTTCTCTTATTTTCTGAATGAGTGGTATGAAATGTTCATCAACGATAAGCACTTTTGCTTTAGAGTCTTTTAATATATGCCTAATTTCTGTTTCCCCTAGCATGTCGTTTAAAGGGACTTTAGCTGCTCCGCAAAAAATGATTCCAAAGTCACTTGCGACATATTCATAACAGTTAGACATTAAGAGCGCCACAGAATCATTTCTTTTGACTCCCTTTTCTTTTAATGCATGAGCGACCCGATTCGCGGACTTATACAACATCTCATAAGTATAGGCTTGATTATTAATTGTTACAGCTGTTCTTTCTCTATATTTAAAAAACGCCTTTTGAAATAACCCGCTCAATGTGTATAAGGAACGATTCATTTCAACCTCCTTATTGTGTACGATTGTTTTTCTCACTTCAGTTTCGCGTTTTCCTGCTCAACGAGCCGCCTTTTCATCAGTTTTCCAGTCGGAGTTTTTGGGATTTCTTCTACAAATTCAACCTCCCTGATTCGTTTATAGGAAGCTAGTTGGCTTTCGGAAAATTTTTTAATTTCTTTCGTAGTGACGGTACTATCTTCTTTTAATACAATAAAAGCTTTCGGAATTTCTCCTAATCTTTCATCCTCTATACCGATAACAGCAGCTTCAAGAACAGCCGGATGCTGGTAAAGGACATTCTCCAGTTCTTTAGGGTAGATGTTATAGCCGCCTGATATGATCATTTCTTTCAGGCGATCGAGCAAATAAACGTAACCGTCTTCATCCATTTTTCCGATATCCCCTGTATAAAGCCAACCATTCTTTACGGTATTTTTCGTCGCTTCTTCGTTCTTCCAGTAGCCCTTCATGACGCAATGTCCACGCGCAATAATTTCCCCAGGCTTTCCAGGAGGCTGCTCATTGCCTTTTTCATCGACAATTTTCACCTCAATATGCGGAAGAGGGAGACCCACGCTTTCAAATCGTCTTTCTTTGGAGATTTGATCCACAGTAATAACCGGAGAGCTTTCTGTTTGTCCATAGGCTTGAATTGTAAATGTCTGGAAACGCTCTTCAAATTTCCTTCTCACTTCAAGAGGCATGTGTGCACCGCTTGTAATGCAAATTTGCAAAGAAGACATGTCATATTTTTCTTCTTCAGGCAATGTTAAAAACATGTAATACATCGCCGGTACACCAATGAAAAAATTGATTTTTTCCTGATGTATTTTTGAAGCCACTTCCTGGGCATTGAATCTTTCAAACAAGTAAAACTTGCCGCCCTTCATAAAAATTAAAATGAGCCCGGCCATTAACACAAGTAAATGTGACAATGGCGTAACAATACATCCGTAATGCCTATCCGTTAATCCAATGCTGTCTGCATAAAACTCTGCGTTCAAGCTTACATTAAAATGCGATAGCTCTACACCTTTTGGCTGTCCCGTTGTACCGGACGTGTATAAGACACAGGCCCCATGATCAGGTGAAAGTTCACAGGCTATTTTATGATTGCTGGCAACTTTCAATTCCTTTTTTAACGAGATAAGGTTCGCATTATCCGAAAACAAATCCTCATTGACCGCGATTTTTTCCAATTTTTGAAGCTCTTCAAGCATTTCGAAAGCAAATTCCAACTTGCCATTATCAGTGACAAGCAGTTTAGCATCTGAATTTTTCAATATATAGAGTGCTTCCGCCTTCTTGAATAAATAATTTATCGGAACAGCTAGTGCGCCAATTTTTAAAATCGCATAGAAAGCGTAAATAAATTCCATTCCATTTGGAAGCCAAATACTGATACAATCGCCCTTTTTAATGCCATATTTTTCAAATAGATTTGCATACCGATTCGTTTCTTGATTAATCTGTTTGTATGTATATGAATGGTTTTTAAAAAGGATAGCTGGTTCATCAGGCTTAATCGCTGCATTTCTCTCTAAAGCATAGGCCAGGTTCATTTAACCTCCCCTTTCTAAAACGCTTTTTACTGTGCAAGCCACCCGCCGTCAATAAACAATGTTTGGCCGGTAATATAAGAAGCTTCATCGGAGCATAAGTAAAGGACACCTGAAGCAACTTCCTTCGTTGATCCTAATCTCCGCATCGGAATTTTGTTCCTAATATGACTGCCAGCTTTCTCATTATCCAGCAATTCTGCATTAATTTCCGTTTTTACATAACCAGGACCAACAGCATTCACTTGAATACCAAAGCGCGACCATTCTAACGCAAGCGCTTTTGTCAACTGGATAACTCCGCCTTTGCTTGCAATGTATGGGGCAGCCAGTTCTTCACCAACAGCCCCCAAAACCGAAGCAATATTAACGATTTTCCCGCCGCCAGTTTCCTTCATTAGCTTGGCAGCGGCCTGACTTGCAAAAAATAGTCCTTTTAAATTCGTGTTAAGTACGTTATCCCAATCTTCTTCTAGAATATCGAAGGCTCTTTTTAAAACAGTCGTTCCTGCGTTGTTAATTAAAAGATCAAGCTTGGAAAAGCGTTCTACTATTTCAGCAAAAAAAGCGTTAATACGTTTCAAATCTCCCATATCTGCTTGTATGGCAGTGGCTGTTCCGCCGAATGATTCAATTTTCTGCTTTACTCCATTAAGTTTTTCAAGATTTCTGCTCGTTACAATAACTTGGGCACCTGCGGAAGCCAATGTCAATGCAATTTCCTTTCCGATTCCGCGGCTCGCTCCTGTTACGACTGCGGTTTTTCCTTTAAGAGAAAACATATTACCCTCCTAAATACAACCGGCGGACATCGTCATTGTTCTTTAAATCTTTTGATTTTCCGCTTAATGCAATCCTACCGTTTTCAAGTACGTACGCATAATCAGAAATCTCCAAAGCCATATGTGCGTTTTGTTCAACAAGCAAAATGGAAGTTCCGTCTTTATTAATGCTTTTAATAATTTCAAAAATTTCTTTTACTAAAAGGGGAGCAATTCCAAGCGATGGTTCATCAAGCAGCAGGACTTTCGGCTTGCCCATTAATGATCTGCCAATTGCAAGCATTTGCTGCTCTCCGCCGCTTAACGTACCTGCCTTTTGGCTCGTTCTTTCTTTTAATCTTGGAAAATAGGCAAATACTTTTTCCATATCGCTTTTCACCTGTTTATCCTTGCGGCTATACGCACCGATGAGTAAATTTTCTTCGACTGTAAGCAGCGGGAAAACTCTTCTATTTTCAGGACAATGGATGATGCCGCTTTTTACGACTTGGCTCGTCGACTTTTTCATCATCGACTCCCCAGCCATTTCATACTTTCCTTTTCTAGGCTGTATGAGCCTTGATATTGTATTTAACGTCGTTGTTTTACCTGCACCATTTGCCCCAAGCAACGAGACGATTGCCCCTTCGGGCACTTTTAAAGTAACCCCCTTCAACGCGTGGACATGGCCATAATATGCATGGATATCAGTTAACTGGAGCAACGTCGTCGACCTCCCCTAAGTAAGCTTCGATAACAACTGGGTTTCTTTGGATTTCTTGAGGAACGCCTTCAGCGATTTTCTGGCCGAAGTTCATGACAGTCACATAATCAGAAACCTTCATAACAAGTGACATATCGTGTTCAATTACAAGTACGGTAAAGCCCATCTCGTCTCTCAAGCGCAAAATAAGATCGCTAATTTTCTCAGTTTCCACTGGGTTCATTCCTGCTACTGGCTCATCTAATAAAATTAATTTTGTATCAGACATCATCGCCCTGCCGATATCGACCATTTTTTGGTAACCGAAAGGCAGATTGTTTACTTTTTCATCTGCAAGCTCTTTAATATCGAGCAGTTCCATGACCTCGTTCGCTCTTGCGACTGCTTCACGTTCTGATTTTTTTATCGCAGGAAAATTCAGCGCGATTGAAAAAATATTTTTGTTTAATGTTGGATGAAGACCTGTCAGCAAATTATCAAGCACCGTCATATTCGCAAATAATTCCACATTCTGAAAACTGCGTGCAATCCCTTCCTTGATGACATGATGAGGTTTAAATTGCAGCAGATTTTTCCCATTAAATTCAATTTCACCGCTAACAGGGGTGTAAAAGCGGCTAATGCAGTTAAAAACCGTTGTTTTGCCTGCGCCATTTGGACCGATGATTGAAAAAATTTTTCCAGCTGGAACATCAAAAGAAAGTTTATTGATAGCAGTTAAACCGGCAAATTGAACAGTAACGTTTTTAAAGGTTAACATTCTTAGCTGCACCTCCATCCCCATCTGGCAAAGGAATTTGATCATTTTCTTCTATTATTTTTACAGGTTGTTTTTTCTTCTTAAACCGATCAACGACAGAAATTAAGCCAGCTGGACGGAACAAAATAATGAGCACAATGGCCGTTCCAATCGCAATGTTTGTTAAGCCAACGAAAGAGCTTGTCAGTTCGGGCAGAATGGTAAAGATAATTGCTCCAATCACTGCACCAGGCAGCGACGCCAATCCTCCTACAACAATCATTCCTAAGAGTAAAAATGACGTAACAACCGTGAAATCATTCGGGCTGACAAATCCGATCCAGTACGCATAAAGCCCGCCTGCTAACCCGGTAAAAAAGGCGCTGACGGTAAACATCATCGTTTTATAAAAAGAGATATTAATTCCTGTCGCCTGTGCCGCTACTTCACTTTCGCGAATCGCAAGAAATGCCCTTCCCAACCGGCTTTTCAAAATGTTATACAAGAGCCATGTAATAAGAATGGCTGACAAAACAATCGCGTAAAAAAATTGCAGATCGCTTGAAAGCCAGGAAGGACGAAATAATCCTAAACCTGAATAGCCTCCTGTCAGACTGTCCCAATTGAGAGCGATTTGCGGAATGGAAAGCCCGAAACCAAGTGTCGCCACAGCGAGAAAATGCCCGCTTAAACGCACCGCCGGAAGGCCGATAACGAGGCCAATCAATCCAGTAATTACGCCAGAAAGAGGAAGTGCAAGCAAGAATGGCAAGCCCAACTTTGAAGCGAGAATCGCTGCTGAATAGCCCCCGATCGCTAAAAACCCTGCATGCCCAACTGAAATCTGTCCTCCATATCCAACCAATAAATTTAAAGACATTGCCGAAATGGCGTAAATCGTTATCATGACAAAAAGCGTCATTAAGTACCCGGACTGTCCCACGACAAATGGATATACAAGCATAAAAAGAACGAGCAAGGCCAGCCAAACTTTTTTATTTCCAATTAAATTATTCATTGTCCATCACACCTTTTTGACTAGTTTAGCCCCACCAAAGATTCCTTGAGGACGAATGTATAACACAATAATGATGAGCAAAAATGTAAAGACGATCTTCATTTCTGGTGAAATATAATAGCTAACCACATTTTCAAAAGCCCCAATGATAAGGCCTCCAATGACCGCACCAGGCAAACTCACAAAACCGCCAAGCACCGCTCCAGCAAAAGCAATAATCATAATTTCCGTCATCATGTTTGGGCTTAAAAACGTAATCGGCGCTGTCATAACTCCGGCAATTCCTCCAAGCACTGTTCCAATCGCCCAAGTCCCCATAAAGACACCTGATACTTTAATCCCCATTAATTCCGATGTCATAATATCTTGAGAAGCTGCCTGCATCGCAAGCCCGATTTTTGTGTAGCGGAATAAAAGGAAAAACAACAGCATTAACAGAACCGTGATCCCCACAATAAACAGTTCGTTTTTCGTTATATACACTCCGCCAACTTTAAACGGATCACCGCCAATCGCTTCGGGAAATGAAGATGGCTGATATCCCCAAATCAAGCCGGCAAGCCCGTTAAATACCATAAATAAGCCTAAGGTTAGTACAATTTGATTTAAATGTGGGGACGATTGCACTCGCTTCATAAAAACAAAATAAACAACAAGTCCAAATATCGCGGCAAACACAAACGCAAATACAAGGGAGACTCCGTATGAAAAACCATACTTTGTCAGAAAGACAAAACTAACAAATGTCGTTACCATTGCCATTTCACCATGGGCGAAATTGACAATCTCAGTCGTTTTAAAAATGAGAACTAATCCTAATGCAACAAGGGCATAAATACACCCAAAAATTAAACCGCTTACAATGATTTGCATCGAATGTTCACCTTCCTTCTTTTATAAAAGAGATGGGCAGACAATGACAAAACGATCTGCCCACTATTTTTATTATTCGTTGTATTTAATTTCACCACTTGAAGGGTCAATTGTGATTGGTTCAGTAATCGGTACAATTTTTCCGTCTTTTGCTTCTGTCATAAACATTGATGTCAATCCATAATGATTGTCTTCAGAAAATGTAACCCCTGCATATAATGAGCCATCCCAGTTATCAAACGTATAGAACGCGTTTAAGAAATTTTCCCATGTTAAGTCGCCTTCCGTTCTTTTAATCGCTTCTACTAACACTTGAGCAACTGCCCAGCCATTTTCAGAGAAGCTTGTCGCAGGATCATTTGGATAATTTTTGCTAAATCGTTCTACAAATAATTTGACATCTTCATCATTTGTAGACGTTTCAGGCATAGGGAATATTCCTCCGCTATATGTGCCTTCCCAAACTTCTTTACCAGCAAGTTCAAATAAGTTTGTATCATTTGCCCCAACAGTCGAAACGATATAATCCGGCTGATCCAATCCAATCTTATGCATTGCTTTTTTCAAATTTGCGGCCGGGTTAGGAGTGGCGAAATTCAAAACCGCGTCAGGATTTGCATTTTCCAACTTCTTCGCTTGAGAACTAAAATCCGTATCAGTTGCTAGAAATGTCACCTCAGTAACAATTTCGGCATCAGGATAATTTCCAATTGCTTCTTTCGCTGATTCAAAAAACTCTTTTCCAAAATCGTCATTTTGATAAGCAAGTGCAATTTTTTTTGCCCCAAGTTTCGTTACGGCATAATCTAAAAATATTTTCGCTTCAGCCTGGTAATTGAACACGGCTGATCCCATATAGGAATCAATTGGTGGATCCACAAATTCTTTTGCTCCTGAGTTTACGAGGACCATCGGTACACCTTTTTGAACGTAATAGTCTTTTGCAGCTGTGTTACAAGGCGTACAAATATTTCCAAGGACTGCAAACACTTTATCTTCGTCCACCAACTTTTTCGCTAATTGCACAGTTTTCGCAGGCTGGTATTGATCATCATAAGCGATCAATTTTAGTTTGCGGCCATTCACCCCACCGTTTTCGTTCACATATTCGAAGTGTGTTTCAATTCCCTTTCTAACTAGGTCATAGATAGCTGTTGGTCCTGTTTGCGGACCTAGATGGCCAATCAATATTTCTTCATCTGTTACTCCTTGTGCGGTTTTTTCGTTCTTCTCGTCTGTTTCGGTATTATTGCCGCCTGTAGTCTTGTCACTACAGGCGGCTAAAACTATACTCATTGCCATTGCTGCGAGGAGAACCAAATAGGTTTTACTTAATTTCACTGAAACGCCTCCCAACGACACCGAAATTTAAAAGATTATGAATATATTTTATTCCGAGTATTTAATTTCACCAGTTGCTGGATCAAATGTCGCTGGTTTCGTAATCGGCTCAATATGTCCATCTTTCGCTTGGGTTAAGAATGTAGATGTTAAGCCGTAATGGTTTTCAGGTGAGAAAGAAACTCCCGCGTATAATGAACCATCCCAGTTATCGAAAGAATTAAATGATTCAAGGAAGTTATCCCAAGTTAGATCGTCCCCTGTTTTTTCTAGAGCTTCTACAAAGACTTGACCCGCTGCCCATCCTACCATAGAAAATCCTTCGGTCGGATCATTTGGATAATCCTTTTTGAATCGGTCTACAAATAGCTGAACATCCTCATCATCTTTGGCAAATTCAGGCTTAGGCAACGTAGCGGCACTGTACGTACCTTCCCAAACTTCCTTTCCAGCCAGTTCAAATAAATTGTTATCGTCGGCACCAACGGAGGATACGAAATAATTGATATCTTTTACACCAATTTTATGCAAAGCTTTTTTCATGTTTGCCGCTGGATTAGGAACCGAAATCATAAAGACTGTATCAGGTTTTGCCTGGTCAATTTTCTGGGCTTGTGAGCTTAAATCCGTATCTGTAGATAGGAATGGTGTTTCTACTACGATTTCTACCCCATCATAATCTTTAACACCTTCTTTAACTGCTTCATAACCTTCTTTCCCATAGTCATCGTTCTGGTAAGCCAATGCAATTTTCTTTGCGCCAAGTTCTTTGACCGCATAATCTAGCATGATTTTTGTTTCAACACGGTAGTTCATAATGCTTGAGCCCATATAATTTTTTAAAGGCGGATCGACAAACTCTTTCGCTCCAGTGCTAATCATGATCATAGGAATGCCCTTTTCAATGTAATAGTCCTTTGCCGCTGTGTTACAAGGCGTACAAACATTTCCGAGCATTGCAAAAACTTTATCTTCATCAACTAGTTTCTTTGCCTGTTGAACCGTTTTTGCAGGTTGGTATTGGTCGTCATAAGCAATAAATTTTATTTGCCTTCCATTGACCCCTCCATTTTCGTTGACATATTTAAAGTAAGAATCTGCTCCTTTTCGAATTAAATCATAGATTGCGGTAGGGCCTGTCTGAGGTCCAAGATGCCCTACTTTAATTTCATCATCTGTCACACCTTGAGCAACTTCTGAAGCCTTTTTATCTCCATCTTCCTTCTTATCTGCCCCGTTGCCGCCTGAATTTGATTTTTCTCCTCCGCAAGCAACTAACCCAATTGCCAAAAGTAAACCGGCAACGAAAAATACGAATCGTTTTCCAAGTTTCATTGAAAATCCTCCTCTGTGTATTTTTTAATTGACCCCAAAATTTCCAGCAATTATCTTTTGATTATCAATCACCCCCTTTAAAGAAAGCGTTTTCGAAAGAATGAAGATATTGAAGCTCATTGATTTGTAAGAATGTTTTTTAATACTTTTCCCCCGGGATTTCTTGGCAACTCTGAAATAAAATCAATTTCTTTAGGGATTTTATAACGTGCAAGGCGTTCAGAGAGAAAAGACTTAAGCTCTTCAGCGCTTACTTCTGTTCCTTCCTTTTTTACGATAAATGCTTTCACTTGTTCCCCGTACACCGGATCAGGTACACCGACGACGGCTGCTTCAAGAACGGATGGGTGGTTGTATAGCGCATTCTCAACCTCGACAGAAAATATCTTCTCCCCTCCTCTGTTAATCATGTCTTTTTTTCGATCCATAATGTAGACGAATCCTTCTTCGTCCATCCGGGCCATGTCACCCGAAATCCAATATCCATCTATGAACGCCGTTCGGTTCGCTTCATCATTATCCCAATAGCCCTCTACAACCATCGGGCCTTTAATTAATAACTCTCCTACTTCATTCGGTCCACATTCTTCCAAATCTTCATTTACAATTTTTAAATCTGCAACAGGGACCGGCAAACCGACTGACTCTATTTTTGAATCCGGATAAGAAGCGGGCATAATTGTTGTCGGAGACGACGTTTCTGTAGCTCCGTAAGCATTTTGCAAGCTGGCGTTAGAAAAAGACTTTCTTAGCTGATAGATTGTTTCATAGGACATCGGCGCTCCGCCATAAGCAATCGTTTTAACGGATGAAAAGTCGTACTGTCTAAATAACTTGTGTGACATCATCATGATATAAATAGTTGGAACGTTAAAAAGGAATGTCACTTTTTCTTCTGCCGCGGTTTGAATATAAGATTCCGTTTGATAACGCGGCATGATAACTGATGTTCCTCCGACAAGAACAATGTGCAGCATTTGTCCTATTAATCCTGTTACGTGAAATAATGGAACGGCTATTAACGTTTTTGTTTCTTCGTTGGTTCCAAGTATTTTTTCATAATTCATCGCACTGTGAATGACACCGATATGACTGCCAATCGCTCCTTTCGGGGTGCCGGTTGTTCCCGATGTGTAAACGATAAAAAGCGGATCTGTTTCATCTACTTGAACACTATTTTTGAATGGGGTGCTCTTTTCTAAAACTGAGAAAGGAAGGTATTTGGTATCTTTTGAATCCTCATGATTTACGAAAAACACCTGCTTTAAATCTGGTAGTTTCGCTTTTGAAAAAATACTATCCACCTTTCCTTTGAAATCGCTTTCACTAACGAGTAATTTTGTGCCTGAATGGAGAAGCATAAATGTCAATTCTTTTTCTTTCAGCTTCGTATTCAGCGGAACAACAATCGCCCCCAATTGTGCGCTTGCGAAAACCATTAAGAAAAACTCTATACAATTATTGAGAAGTAAAGCGATTCGATCGCCTTTTTTCAAATGAAATTGTGTTTGTAAATTAGCTGAAATGGTATCGATTCTCTCTTTTGCTTCTTTATAAGTCATTCGAATTTTATCTGATACGACTGCTTCTTTATCTGGAAATTTAGCAGCAGAATTGTTTAACATTTCAGTTATTGTTTTTGGCCTATCTGCGAACACTTTCACTTCGCGGCCAAAAACTATTTGTTTTTTTACCAAACGCTCTCCCCTCACTCCAACGTTATTTTGCTGTCCAGCCTCCATCGACATTTAATACCTGTCCTGTTACATAATTAGATGCCTCTGACGCAAAAAAGACAACAGGGCCTGCCAAATCTTCCAAATTCCCTACCCGTTTTAGCATTGTATTATTAACGATTTCACTGTAGCGGCTTTCATCTGCAAGCCATTCTTCTGTCATAGGTGTTTTAATGTAAGCCGGTCCAATGGCATTGACTGTAATGCCATGAGGCGCCAGTTCATCTGCCCAGACTTTTGTTAATTGGTTGATTCCGCCTTTGCTTGCTGCATAACTCGTTTGCATCGAAAATCCAATTGAACCCAAAATCGAGGAAATGTTAATGATTTTTCCTGATTTTTGTTTAATCATTTGTTTCGCGGCTGCTTGTCCCATAAGAAAGATCCCTTTTAGATTTGTTGTAATCACTTGATCCCAGTCTGCTTCTTCCACCTCAACGAGTGGTTTTCGAATATTCATGCCAGCATTATTTACGAGAATATCAAGCTTGCCGTATTCCTTTACGATATTTTGGACAAGCTCTTCCACTTGTTCCTTTTTTGTTACGTCAACTTGAAAGATTTTCACATCAATTTGCCGACCTTCAAGCTGCTCTTTCGCTTTCTCTAAATCTTGTAATCCTCTACTCGCAATGACAACCTTGGCACCGTATTCTCCTAATGCCACGGCCATGCCAAACCCAATTCCTTTGCTCCCGCCCGTAATTAGGGCAACCTTTTCATTTAAAGCGAAGGTTGGAAAATTCAAAAAAACACCCCCCGGCCATCTTTATTTATGTTCGGTAATATAATAATGCAAAAATCATACCAAAAGATTTATTTAGTAAAAATCGTTGATATTTAGTGAAAATTCAATTGTTTTTATGAATTATAACACATTTACTTAAATGAAAAGCCCCTTTTTTGATTATTTTTAGAATCATTTGATTCCTTTTTGAATCAAATGATAATTTTTAATCTCTGCATCTTTTTAACAAGCGTGGATTGACTGATCCCTAGTTTTGCGGCTGCCTTCCGTGTCGTTTTGTGTTCAAGCATCGCTTCAATAATCGCTTTTCTTTCTACTTCTTCTATCAATTCTTTTAACGTTTTTTCTTTTATTCTATTTTCACTATGTAAATTGAAAATACCCGGTAAGTCGTTTACAGTAATTTCTTCACTATCTGAAGTGACAACGAGCCTTTCAATCAAATTTTCCATTTCCCGAATATTGCCAGGCCACTCGTATGCTTCAAAACGATGAATGACATCGATATGAAAATGCTTGTTCATATCGTATTTTTCGTTTGTTTTATTTAAAAAATAAAAAGCGAGCGGTGGAATGTCCGCCTTTCTTTCACGAAGTGGCGGGATCTTAATCGGTACGATATTTAAACGGTAAAACAAGTCTTTTCGAAACTCTCCCTTTTCAACTAATTCTTCTAAATTTCTGTTTGAAGCGGATATGATTCTTACATTAACTTTTATTGTTTTTGTTCCACCGATTCTCATGACTTCATATTCTTGCAAAACTCTAAGTAATTTTACTTGTAAATCAAGGGGCATTTCACCAATTTCATCAAGAAAAAGTGTTCCTCCTTCCGCTTGTTCGAAGTAGCCGGGTTTGCCTTGCCGATCCGCTCCAGTAAAGGCACCTTTTTCATAACCAAACAACTCGGATTCTAACAACTTTTCTGGGATAGCAGCACAATTCACTTTAATATAAGGTTTATCAGATCGTTTGCTGTTCAAATGGATCATATTGGCAAAGATTTCTTTTCCAACCCCTGATTCACCTTGAAGCAAAACGGTTGAATCGACTTGAGAAACTTTCTTTGCCAAATGCAGCACTTGCATCATTTCTTTGCTTTGCGCGATGACGCCGTCAAGCAATAACCTAGCTCCTTCTTTTTGTTTAAAATCCTCAATTTCATCCAAATATTTTTTGGTTAGAACCTTCGTTTCGTACAGCTCTGACTTTAATCTGTTAAGATCAGAAATATCACGCAAATTTGAAACGACGTGGGTAATTTTTCCATTTTCATCATAAATTGGACTTCCTGTTACTAGTAATTCTGTTCCCTTCACATTTTGTACAATCGTTACTAATCGTTTTTCTTTTAAGACTTTTAACGTAACCGATTCTGATATGATTCCTTGATCAACGAGCTCCTGCATATTCTTTCCAATTAATTCTTCGGGCGTAACGCCTGTTATTCTTGTATACGCTTCGTTCATAATAATCCCTACAGCATTTTCGTCCGCCACAAAAATTGCGTCGTAACTTGAATCAATAATCAATCTTAGAATTTTATTTAACTGTCGGGTTTCTTCTAAAGATTTTTGATTTACACTTCTTAAAAAAATGGATTCACTATTTCCCATTGTTCTCCCCTCTTAGCAAATGATGTTCGATAATTATTTCGATATAAAGTTTCGAAACCCTTTAAATTTGATGAAATTTTTCATCAATTAAAAATAATAGGCAGATTGCCTTTTTAAAAAAGCAATCTGCTAACTCTTATATCATATATTTTTTCCGTCTATTTCATTTCTGCTATAACTGTTTTAATCATCATATGTTACTTTTTCTGTCTTTAAATCATAATGCATTTTATGCAATACCTTTCGTTCACCATCTTCTGCCTCAAATAAAAACAAGGTCGTATTGCCATATCTATGCTCAGGTGTATATGTCACAGCAGGATATAACGAGCCATCCCAGTTGTCGAATGTTTCCAACTGTTTGATTAAGTTTTCCCACGTTAAATCTTCTCCTGCTCGTTTTACTGCTTCAACAAAAATTTGTCCAACAGCCCACCCCGTTTCGGAAAGATCTCCTATATCTTGCTCGCCAAAGTCTTTCTTGATCTGATTGGCATACTCTTCGTAACCAGATAAAGAGGCCGTATCAAGCGAGATATTCGTCGAACTAATCGTTCCTTCCCAAACATCTTTGCCCGCGATCTCAAATTGGTTTGGATCCGACCCTCCAGTAGCAGAAACTAAGAAAGGAATTTCTGTTGCTTCGATTTTATGCATTTCCTTTCTGAAGTTCGCAGCTGGAGCAGGAGTTGTAAACATAACAATGACATCAGGTGTAGATTGAACAGTTTTCTGAGCCTGGCTTGAAAAGTCAGTATCCGATGCTAAAAACGGGATTTCAGCCACAATTTCAAGGTTGCCATATTGCGCGATTGCTTCTTTCGCCCCCTCAATGCTTTGCTTTCCAAAATCGTCATTTTGGTAAACAATCGCAACCTTTTTCGCATCTAGCTTGTTTGCAATGTAATCTACGAACATTTTCGCTTCAATTTTATAGTTAAATGTAGAAATAAAAAAGTTTTCGATAGGAGGATTTGCGAACTTGTCAGCTCCAGTTCCTATTCCAACGACGGGTATTCCCGATTCAGTTAAAAAAGATTGTGCTGCGCCGATGTTTGCTGTGCCAATGGGATACAACAATGAAAAGACTTTATTATCGTTTACTAGTTTCTGTACGCCTTTTAGGGTTTGGGCAGGCTGGTATTGATCATCATAAGCAATCAGTTTAATTTCTCTTCCATCAACTCCACCGTTGTCATTCACATAATTAAAGTAGGATTGGAGCCCTTTTCTTACTTTATCGTATACAGCAACAGGCCCTGTTTGGGGGCCGAGATGTCCGACGAGAATTTCTTTTTCTGTAATCCCTTGCGCAATTTTAGCTTCTTTTTTGTCATTTGTTTTTTTATCCTCTTGCGTTTTGTTTGTTGTTTCCTTTCCGCCACATGCAGCTAGACCAACCATTAGCATCAAAACCAGCAAAAAAAGAAGCGTTTGTCTTTTTTCCATTGTTCGCATTCGGCTACCTCCTGAATATTTATTTTTTTATTATATTTTATATTTTCAAAAAACACAAATTATATTTCTAAGCAGTCCCTAAAATAGATCAGGTAGAGAAAAACAATTTGTTATTTTCCACTTAATTTACGTGAAGTTAGTATGTATCTTTGTAAAAAACAAGGAAGCTGTCTCAAAACGTCATGAATGACTTTCTGGACAGCCCTGTCAATTTTTTAAGGGATGGTACACCCATTAAGTCTTTCACCGATGTTTTTTCAAATAGAGGCTTCTTTTACTTAACTTCTCCTCCAAAAATTCTGCTTGGATTTCCTACTAAAATCGTATTGATTTGCTCGTCTGTCACTCCACCATTTTTCAAAGATGGTATAATATTTTCAAAGATATGTGTTACATGCCAATTTTCAATTAATTCGGCTAATTCCGCAGGAAATTGAGGCGCCTTTCCTAGCCATACATTTACTGTATCATGTGACATCATCAACTGTTCTTCATAGCCGCTTCCTATCAAGCCAATTAATAAACCGACTCGATCTTCATCCATTGGTGCACCAACAAAGCCTTGAATGCCAAAACGATCAAAACCAACGAATACCCCTGTATCTAGTGTGCGTTTGTGATATTTTATATCTGTATTTCCATCCATATGCCCGATTAAAATTCTGCCAGGATCTGCTCCTTCTGATACAAGCAGTTCTGCTTGTTCAGGACCCATCGTACCTTCTTGCGTATGGGTAATCATTGAAATTCCCGTTTCTTTTTGTATTTTTGCAGCCGCCTTAAAGAACATTTCCTCGTAAGGTGTAATTTGATCTTTACTTGATGCTAATTTAATCACACCAGGTTTGATTCCGGTTTTTCCAATGCCATTAGTAATTTCGCCCATTAACAGTTCGTAAATTTCTTCTTCGGCTTGTCCGATTCCTTGTTTGAACTTAAAGTAAGCTGGGGCACCTTCTCCTTCATAGTAGTAGCCTGTCGAACAAATGATGTTCAACTCTGAACGTTCTGCAATTTCTTTCAAAAGCTCCGGGTCTCTTCCGCAATCATTTGGTGTCGCATCAACAACGGTTTGCACACCATGTGCCTTCACTTTTGCTGCGACTTCCAATCCCTTTTTTAATACGTCCTCACGATCATTCACATAAAGCGTATTTCCATAATAACCTGGGTATCCAAAAAAGAAATGCTCGTGCATTAATGTTTTGCCAAGCTGATCGGCGGCAACAGGACCTAACACTGTATTTACCATTTTTGTCATTACCTTGTTCCCCCTCTATTTCTATTTTTGTTTATTTGCTTGTTCAGGGATGTAACGTAACTCGGTCTTAATTACTTTTCCGTTGGGATTCCTAGGCAACGTGTCAAGAAATTCGACATACGCCGGTACTTTATATTTTGCTAGCCGATCAGCAACCCATTTCTTTACATCCTCTTCTGTAGCTGTCTGTTCCGGCTTCAGCACAACACAAGCTTTGACTACCTCACCGTATGTTGGATCATCGATGCCTACTATTGCAGCTTCCAAAATTTTTGGATTTGAATAAAGGACATCTTCTACTTCGACTGAAAAGATTTTTTCACCACCACGGTTAATCATGTCTTTCAAACGATCCATAATTGTCACAAAGCCTTCCTCATCGATCATTGCAAGATCACCGGTCGACAACCAACCTTCTTGAATTGTCTTTTCTGTAGCTTCTGAGTTATTCCAATATTTTTCAATGACCATAGGGCCTTTGAAAAGCAATTCACCAATTTCATTTGAACCAAGTTCTTCTCTTGTTACCGGATCAACGATTTTCGCTTCTGTAACTGGACTTACTACACCGACAGAGCTGATTTTTCTTAACTGATGTTCATCTGGCATAATGATTGCTGGTGAAGTCGTTTCCGTTAACCCATATGTGTTGTGCAATTCAATCGAAGGGATCCACTTTTTAAGTGCCTTTAACGTTTCCCCAGGCATTGGTGCACCGCCGAAAGCACCTACTCGAATACTGGAAACATCGTAATTCATATAATCAGGTTCCATTAGGGTCATGACATATACGGTTGGCGATGCAATGACATGCGTAATTTTTTCCCCTTCAAGCAATTCTAAAAATTGTTTTGGCTGAAACATCGGCATAAGGACAATTTTTCCGCCAAGATAAATAAATGTTGTAAGCTGTGCTGCCAACCCGGTAATGTGAAAAACTGGAACGGCAATCACTGTTGAATCATCACTCGTTAACCGGTAGCAATACGTATAGTTCAAACATGTATGGATAATATTTCGATGTGAGATTAATGCGCCTTTCGGTCTCCCCGTTGTTCCAGAAGTATACATGATAAAGGCGCCATCACCTTCGCAAACATCTTCCTGAATAACTTCATTTGTTATCTCTTCTACAAGAAAATGGTATGGTATTGTCCCTTGAGGAACGTGTTCACTCGTTATAAAAATTTTCTCTGCAGGGATCGTATCTTTAATTGACGCAATATGCTCCCACCACTCCAAATTAGAGATCAGTATCTTTGCACCAGAGTTTTGAAGCATAAATTCAAGTTCTCTTGTTTTTAACTTGGTGTTTAAAGGAACGGCGATTGCCCCAATTTGCATTGCGGCGTAAACACACACAACAAACGGTATGCCGTTCATTAACAAAAGTGCAACACGATCGCCTTTTTGAACACCGTACGTTTTCCTCAGTTGATATGCTGCATGATTTACTTGCTTTTTCAATTCTCGATACGTCACTTGCTCGTCCCCATGAACGAGTGCGATCTTTTCCGGAAAACGTTCCACACTGTAATCGAGGGTTTCACTTAACGTTTTCGGCCGATCAGAATATGTTTTCATTGTTACACCGTTTATTACTTCTTTAGAAACAAAAGGTTCGATATCGGACCAAAATGTTGTCACATGTTTGTACCTCCTTAAAATCATTTAATACAGCTTATGCGAAAGCGCATTCCCTTTATAACAAAAATTGAGAAAAGCATTACAAAAAAATACACCGCCTTTTGACGGTGTTAATAAAGCGCGAACAGAATATAACCCTCTGTTCACAGTCTCGGTAAAATGAGACTTATTAGAATTAGCGCCGTTGTCCCCCACTTAGAGTTCTTCGAAGCCTCTAAGTCTAGAAGCGGGGGGTCTTACGGACGGTTGCAGTGTGAAAAATCGATTATTTTACTTCCTTCTACTCTCCGTCATTTGCTGCCACACGGAACCGGCAGCCTCTTCGCCGCTTTCAATTCTTTCTCTTGCCATTCGGGCTTGTAAGCTAACTTCGAATTCTGGATCGGATTCGGCTTCTTTTAATGCAGGAATGGCTGTTTCATCACCTACTTCATACAGAAACATAGCAGCTCGCCAGCGGACAAGTTTGTTATTGTCTTTCAATGCTTCGATCATTGCAGGGATTGCCTTTGTACTTCCAATGTCTGATAAGCAGTCGCCAGCAGTTCTTCTTACTGAAACTGCTTTATCTTTCAGAGCCTTATATAGGTAAGGAAGTACTTCTTCATCTTCAATCATACCAAGATAGACTGTAGCGAGCCTGCGAATCGAGGATTTGTCATCGTCTAATGCTTGTGCAAGCAATGGAATATCTTCTTTTTTAGGATTCATTTTTTCAAGCGCCGCAAAGCGCATTTTCCAGTCATCGCTTTTCATCGCTTCTCGGACTTCGGCCGAAGTAATGCTTGGCCTAATAAATATTTCTTTCGGATCCTCTTCATAAGCAGCCTTCACTAATTGCTGCAGCCGTTCTTCATCGTAAGTAGCTGAAAGTTCATCGGATACAGCTTTTCCAATTTCATCAAAATCGCCGTAGCGAATGCCTTGTTCTTTCCATTGCCGCTCCATCACGATGTTAGGAGACGAGTCTTGAGCTTTCATAATGGCTTTTTGAAACGTTTCAGGAAGTCCGACTCTTCTTTCCTCATCTCCTGCCACAAGTTTAATTTGCATTGGAATATATCGGAAAAATTGCACAAAAACTTGGACCTCTCCGTATGAGGAATCGACGGCATCCTTTTCTTTTAAATCAATGGATTTATCAACATTTTCACCAAAAACTTCCCTTACTTTTGGCAAAATTTGTTCCCAACTGACTTTCGGATAACGATCGAGCGCAATAAAATCGGCGACATGGTATAAGCTTTTCACCCCTTCAATCGAAAGCAATGCTTTCATGAGCGGGGGCGCCTGGTCGATGTCCTCCTCTTTATAATGATAATATTTTCGATCAGGCAGCTTTTCATCTACAACGATTTTCATCGAATTTGGACTAGGAGTTGGTTCAATCGTATGTATTTTCAATGCAATCACCCTTCTTCAATTCTGCTTACAATAATTTTACCATGTAGCAGAAATTGAAGCGAATAATGTGAAAAACTCTACGCAACGACAAAGAGTTCGCGAATTATGGGCTTGTATCATTTTCACACATAAGAAAAGCTACTTTTATCCGATCACTGCTGCAAGAAATATTCACAGAAAAAAGCTGGCATGTATGCCTCGGCTGAAAATGCTTCTCATGCCGCAACCGTCCGTAAAATCCCCGCCCCAAAAATTAGAGGATTCGAAGAAGCCTAAGTGGGGACTACGGACGCTAATCCCCTGATAAGTCCCGTTTATCGAGAACTAAGCAGTTTGCGCGCTAGCCATCAGTGGGGGTTGAAGGAACCCCCAACCGATGGAAGTCTCGCTTTATCGAACAAGTTGTTTGTATTGTTCAGACAAGGTATAAAACGATTCGCGATCACCATTCATCAGCGCTTTATCGATATCTGACTGTAACCGTTCTTTCTTCCAATTCAAAATCGTCTCATCAATTGTCAATTTGGCGTAAAACGATAGGAAAAACGCATGCTCCTGTCTTGCTTTCGCTCTGGCTAATGATCTCACCTTTGCATCATATGAATTTTTCTGAGGGTCCAATTCGTTCGCCTCCCTTAAAGTCTGGGCCGTAAATTATTTTGATGAAAAGCTAAAGCAAACTCAATCTTGTTTGCTATATTCTATTCAGGTTTACAGAACTTTTAACCAAAAATGGTTGAATGCCTAAATAAAAAGGCAAATGACTTAACTGAAGTCAGGGATCAGAAGCCGGAAGCCAGAGGCAAATCAATTTGAAATCAACAAAAAAATCGATTGTAATTCCTTATAAAAAGGATTTTCTAAAGATTAGTCGAATAAAAGAATCATGATTTCTTTTTAATATTGAGAGGAGTAATTCAAATGAAAACAGTGAAAACTGGGTTGCTTAAACCACCCGTCTTTTCTTCAGTTGAAGAAGAAAGGCAGCATTTAAAAGAAAGGCTCGCTGGTGCATTCAGACTTTTTTCAAAATTCGGATTTGACGAAGGCGTTGCAGGCCATATCACTGCACGAGATCCTGAAAAACCTGATCATTTTTGGGTGAATCCTTTCGGCACCCATTTCAGCCAAATCAAAGCTTCAGACCTCTTGCTTGTGAATCATGACGGGGACGTTGTTGAAGGCGATCGCCCGGTAAACCGGGCAGCTTTTGCCATCCATTCGCAGATCCATCAAGCAAGGCCAGATGTTATTGCAGCTGCCCACTCTCATTCCGTTTATGGAAAAACGTGGTCAACACTCGGCAGGTTGCTTGATCCGATCACTCAGGATGCCTGTGCTTTTTATCATGATCATTCTCTTTTTGATGACTATACGGGGGTAGTCAATGACGTTGAGGAAGGAAGAAGGATTGGAGAGGCTTTAGGAAACCGTAAAGCTTGTATCTTACGAAATCACGGACTTTTGACGGTTGGGCACTCTGTTGATGAAGCCGCTTGGTGGTTTATTACGATGGAACGTTCCTGCCAAGCTCAATTGATGGCAGAGTCTGTAGGAAAACCAGTTCTTATTGATGAAGAACATGCTGAAAAAACAAGCAAATATGTCGGAAACCATCATGCCGGCTGGTTTAGCTTCCAACCGCTTTGGGACCGCATTGTGAAGGAACAGCCGGATTTGTTGGATTGATAAAGAGCATAATGCATAAAAAACTCAGATTTTCCTTCATTTCAAAAAAGGAAAAACTGAGTTTTTTTATCAACTGACTGTATAGTACGGGAAAGCATGATCGCTATGAACGATTTACTTGTTACTTCGTAATATCTTAAATGATCCAATCGCTTTGGCAATTAACTCGCCGTTTTCATTTAGAAGGGTTCCCTCCGCGGTTACGATGTTATATCCCATTTGAACGATGGTAGCACTCGCCGTAAGCCAGTTATTTTTCACCGCCGGCCTGCCATAAAAAATGTTCAAATTCACTGTCGAGATCGGGCATTCTGCTTCTTGGGCAACTGTCTGCCCAATGACGGAGTCCAAAATCGTTGCATGAACGCCACCGTGCAACGTATTATTTAAGTTCAATACGTTGTCATCGACATATAGTTTCATAAAAATTTTTCCGTATTCATCAACCTCTGTTTCCACACCTAGAAAATTTAAAAAATTGCTCCCACTTAATCTTTTCTTCACATCAACTTCAAAAGCCATATTCTTTTTCTCCTATCCCTATCTCATGATCTAAAAAAGTATTTTGTATGTAGCCAGCCTTTTCAAAATAATAAAAGAACGGAAGATTCCGCTTTCGCTTCCTCTTCCAATTCTTCCATCAAGACTATTTTTTATATTTTAATTGAACCTAAGATTTTTGTAAAGAAGGGGTAATTCATTGTTTAGACGAGCAATGTCAAGCTCCTATATAGGCTTTTCGGATATCATCGTTTTCAAAGAGCTCTTGCCTGCTTCCTTCGATTACGATTCTCCCATTTTCGATGACATAGCCGCGATCAGCGATTTTAAGAGCGGCATTTGCATTCTGTTCAGCCAACAGCACCGTTGTGCCCTGTTTGTTAATTTCTTGAATGATCCCAAACATCTGCTCTACAATGAGCGGCGCAAGCCCCATGGAAGGTTCATCCATCATAACGAGCCGTGGTTTGGACATTAATGCCCGCCCTATAGCAAGCATTTGCTGCTGGCCCCCGCTTAACGAGCCCGCCGGGTCATCTTTTTTATCTCTTAAAATAGGAAACAGTTCATATACTTCTTCAAGCGACTCCTTTAATTGGCTTTTCTTCCTGCGGTGAATGTATCCACCCATTCTTAAATTTTCTTGAACGGACATTTCCGGAAACAGTTTCCTGCCCTCTGCGCATTGGACAATTCCGTTTTTCACCATTTTATCCGGAGAGGTTCCGCCGACATTTTTTCCGAGAAATTGAATCTCTCCTTTTGAAGGTTTATTCAATCCGCTAATCGTATTAAATATTGTACTTTTTCCTGCACCATTCGCACCGAGCAAGACGACAAGCTCACCTTCTTCTACTTCAAAATTTATATTGCTTAAAGCTTCGAAGGCTCCAAAACGAACGGTAACATCAATTAACTTCAGCAACGCTTTCCCCTCCCAGATAAGCTTCAATGACAACCGGATCATTCTGTATTTCTTCTGGCGTTCCTTCCGCTATTTTCATACCCTGATTAAGTACCATAATCTTGTCGGCAATGCTCATAATCATAGCCATTTTATGTTCAATCGTGCAAACCGTAATTCCATTATCCTTCATTTTATTCATCAATTCTGCCAAGCCGTCTGTTTCTTCCGGATTAATGCCGGCTGCCGGTTCATCAAGAAAGACAATTTTTGGCTCAGTAGCCAAAGCAAGGGCAAATGCGACCCGTTTTTTCGCTTCCTGAGAAATTAATGCCACTTGGCGATTGGCTAAATGAGTCAGCCCTACAAAATCAAGGACTTCAATTGCTTTTTCCAATGCTTCCTTTTCCTCACGCTTTTCACGGGGAGTCCGAAAGACGGCATCGAAAAGCCTCGATTTTGTGCGCAGCCGATAACCGACGATAACATTATCCAGAACAGTAGAGGTCTCAAATAAGTTTGTTGTTTGAAACGTCCGTGCCATGCCTAATTTTGCGATATTATAAGAAGGCACTTTCGTAATATCTTGTCCGTCAAAAATAACCGTACCAGAAGTCGGCGGATAAAACCCGCTGATTAAATTAAAAAATGTTGATTTGCCTGCACCGTTCGGTCCAATAATTGCTGTGATTTGCCCTTTTTCAATTTTGAAATCTACATTATTGACTGCCGTTAAACCGCCAAATTTTTTCGTCAGTTTTTTCGTTTCTACAAATGCCACCTAGCCTCACCCCTCCTTGATTTGGCTTTGCTCATGATTTGTATTCGACACTTTCTTATCAACTGGGTTATTGTTGTCCAAATCTTTTTTATGCTTTAATTTCATTTTAATCGTTCGATAAGCACCGACAATTCCAGCTGGATAGAAGATAACAATCAGCGTCAAGATCGGGCCAAATAGTAACATCCGGTATTCTTGCAAACCTTGCAAAAATTGTGAAAGCCAAACGATTAATAACGTTCCAACGATGGGGCCTGAAAGGGTTCCAAGCCCTCCGACAATGAGATACATTAAAAAGTCAAACACCATAGGCAGGTTGGCAATATCAGGTCCGAGGAAACGGACAAAAGAAGCGTAAAGCGCTCCAGCCAAAGCAGCAAAAAAGATAGAAATAATAAATGAAACCAGTTTATTTGTCATCGTATTGATGCCAATGGTCTGTGCTAACTCTTCACTGTTTCGAATGGCGATGAATGTCCTTCCGGTTAATGAGTGGACAATTCTCGTTATTAATAAAGTGGAAAGCAAAAGAAAGAATAAAATCAAATAATACATGGATAACCCAGACTTAAATTCAATCGGGCCAATTGCTGTAGGAACGGGAATGCCGATCAACCCGCGAACACCGCCTGTCATGACATCCCATTTATCAATGAGAAGATAGATGAGATAGCCAACAATTAGTGTGTAGATTGCAAAAAAGTGTTCTTTCGTACGCAGTGCAATGAGGCCGATAATGGCTCCAACAACCGTAGTAAAAACGATGGCAGCAACAAAAGATACCCAAAACGTCATTTCGTATTTTGTCGTAAACACACCAAGTGAATAAGCTCCTATAGCGAAGAAGCCGGCATGCGCAAGAGAAAGATACCCGGTAAACCCCGCCAGAAGATTCATTCCATAAATTGCAATAATATAGATAAAGGCTAACGACATGACATGTATGATATATTTGTTATCGAAAAGAAGTGGAAATATAATAGAAAGAATCACTAATACGGCAATGCCAATTCGCTTATCCATGATTTTATTCATTAGTGAGCCCCCTTAGCGAACAATCCTGTAGGCTTCCAAGTCATAATGACTACGAGCAAGAAAAACGCAATTAAATCTTTGTAGTCACTAGAAATGTAAGTTGCACCCAAACTTTCGGTAATGCCAAGGAGAAAACCACCGAAAATGGCACCAGGTATGCTTCCCATGCCGCCTATAATGACGATAATAAATGCTTTCATAATGACAAGATGGCCCATTGCCGGAAATACGAGATTAATAGGCGATGCCAATCCAGCGGCTATTGCTGCCAGCGCGCCGGAAATGAAAAATGTCATCATGGCAACCATATTCGCGTTGATTCCGACTAAATAAGCGCCTTCACGGTTTTGGGCCATGGCAATGATGGATGCGCCAATCATTGTCTTTTTCAAAAACCAGTAAAGCAAAGCTACGACGATGATTGAAACGGCAATAATCAAAATTCTTTGAGCCGTAATCGTAATGGCATCTATTTTGATTGAATTACCGTAGGGTGTCGGCATTCTTTGGTATTCGGTACCCCAAACGAGCAGAACAAATGCCTCAAAAAAAAGCATCATTCCAATCGCAGCAATTTTGTCATGGATCGGGGGTGCTTTTCTTAAAGGGTGAAACACCGCTCGTTCCATTAATACCGCTATGAACCCTACAACAAAAATGGATACAACTAATGCAATTAAATAATGTACACCAACTGATGTCATCATCATAAGCGTCACATACCCTCCGAGCATATACAATGCACCGTGAGCAAAATTGGGAATATGTAAAATTCCAAATACAAGGGTTAATCCGATCCCCATAAGAATGTACACGCTTCCCAGTGTAATGCCGTTAACTAGCTGTTGAATAAAATGCTCCATAGGATTTCCTTCCTCCTTTAATAACAACCATCATGTACTTGATTCTTCTTGCAATTTTCTTTTTAGAATTTTCCCTACAGCTGATTTTGGCAATTCTTCTCGAAATTCAATCATTTTCGGAACCTTATACGCTGCTAACCGTTCGGAACAGAAAGAGGTGATCTCTTCTTCGGAAATTGATTCGCCATTTCTAGGTACAATGACGGCTTTCACCGTTTCGCCGCGATATGGATGCGGGACGCCGATTACAGCTGCTTCAAGCACTTTAGGATGTTCATAAAGGACGTCTTCGATTTCAACAGGATAGATGTTATATCCGCTTGCGATAATCATTTCTTTTTTCCGTCCAACAATATAGAAATAACCGTCTTCATCCATTTTGGCCAAATCACCTGTAAACAACCAGCCGTCACGGAGAGCCTGCTTCGTTTCTTCAGGCATTTTCCAATACCCTTTCATAACTTGCGGCCCTTTAATAGCCAACTCTCCGACTTCACCGATTCCAAGCTCATTCTTTCCATTCTCCGAATCAAAAATTTTCGCGTCCGTATTTGGAAATGGTATGCCGATACTCCCAACTTTTTGAAGGCCAATCACAGGATTCCGATGGGTCGTCGGTGATGCCTCTGAAAGACCGTATCCTTCAGCGATGGGCGCTCCTGTGATTTCTTTCATTTGTTCTAGCACTTCCACAGGCAATGGAGCCGAACCGCTTGAGCACGTTTTAAAGCTATCTAATTTCATTGGGTGCTGTTTCACATAGTTTAACAGTGCAATATACATCGTTGGGACACCTGGAAAGCTCGTCGGCTTTAGTTCCATTATCGTTTTCACGGCTTGTTCAACATCAAATTTAGGCAATAGGATCATATTTCCGCCGTTGTAAAATGTTAAATTCATACCGCTCGTCATTCCGTATACGTGAAATAGCGGTGAAGCCGTTAAGACTTTCTCTTTTCCCTTCTCTGTGACAGCCGCTGTGAAAGCTGCGCTTTGAAGGGTATTCGCTACAAGATTATAGTGAGTTAACATGGCACCTTTTGAGCGCCCCGTCGTTCCCCCTGTATATTGAAGAACTGCAACATCTTCCTTGGGATCAATCGATACATTGGGTACAGCGTCTGCTTCATCCTGCAACAATTGATCGAACGGGGATGGCTCATCAGGTGACGCTAGATAAACTTGCTTCAACTTTGTATTTTCTTTCACGGCATCGATAACTGGAGCCAGTGGCAAGTGTGCTACGATAAATGCCGCACCTGAATCATTGAGTATATAGCCCAGTTCTTCCGGTTTATACATCGGATTGATTTGTACAACTGTAGCTCCGCAAAACAGGGCAGCATAGTAGCTAATTGGATAATAGGGATTATTAGGCAGCATTAACGCTATCCTATCTCCTTTTTTCAGCCCCTGCTTGCAAAAAGCGCTTGCAACGGAAAGAATTTTTTTGAAAAGTTCTCCGTAGGTAAGTTCTTGATCAAAATAAGTAATGGCTACATGATTGCGATAATTTTCGACAGATTGCCGGAATAGCTCAGGCAATGACATGTGAGGGATGTCAATTTCCTCCATCATTCCATTCGTGTAATGTTTTCTCCAAGGCCTCTCTACCATAAATAACAAATCCTTCCTGCATCTCCACAGTTTTTCTCTTTATTTAAAAATTCGGCGATGTTATTTAAATTTTGAAAAAAATAGAGCGCAATGTTTCGCGCTCCGCGTTATCTTTCGATAAAAATTAAGAACACATTATTTTTTCTCAGGATCGACTTGTTTCACTTCTCCGTCTTCAACTACTCCCATACGAAGCGGTAATTCATTCGCTCCTTTCTCTGTTACACCTGAAATTTGGTACACTTGTTTGTCTTCAGGTATATTTTTAACGCCTTCATCAAGCGCTTTTCTAATGGCTGCTGCATCATCAACTGTACCAGCGACTTTCATTGCTTCAACGAGTGCGTATAGTGCTATATAATTTAGACCTGCTTCAGAGCCAGGATCTTTTTTGTGAGCTTCACGATATTTTTCAACAAAGGCAGCTGTTCCTGGATAATCGGTATTAACAAGCGGAAGAACACCTACAGAGCCTTCCAGCAGCTCCATCTTGCCATCCATCACAGCAGCCATTTCATCCATTTTGGCTTGGTCCATGATAAGGAACCCGCCTTCAAAGCCCAAGTCACGTGCTTGTTTTGCAACAAGTGCGGTTGGTTCAGATGGCCCACCGATAAATAAGACATCAGGTTTTTCTTTTAATGCATTTGTTACGACTGTATAAAAGTCAGTGTCTTTGCTGAAATCAATGTCAGCTTCAAATACGACTTCTCCACCTTTTTTCTCCCATACAGGCTTCAAATTTTCTGCCCAGTCTTTTCCATACTGGCTGGCAGTCGGAAGAAAAGCAATCTTTTTCCCAAAACGCTCCATTTCATAATCTGAAAATGGCTCTATGTACGTGTCATAGCCAGGAGGGATTCTCCAAGTTAATTCGTTTCCTTGTTCAATGATGTCCGGTTCACTCGTATATGCCGCGATTAGAAATTCTTCTTGTTCGTTAAACACTTGCATTGCTTTAATACCCCCGCTATGCGGGTTAAAAATAACCTTTGCATCATTTTCTTGGATTAAACGTTTTGCATTTGAAGCTGTTTCGTTCGGTAAGTATTTATCATCAAGTGTCACAAGTTTAAGTTTGTATTTCTGTCCATCTACTTCAAAACCGCCAGCTTCATTAATCTCTTCTGCTGCCATTTTTAAACCGTTTACTGTATTCTCTCCATAGTAAGCAGCAGCTCCGCTAAGTGGTCCGCTATAACCAATTGGAACTTCTTTCACATCTCCTGAAGAGCCTTTTGAAGCGCTTTCAGAATTTTTGCCGCTATCCGAACTTGATGAGCTGGAGCCGCTACAGGCTGCGAGTGCCAACATGAGTAAAAGGATAAAGCTGACAAATAGGCTTTTTTTGCTTATCATGATATGAACCCCCTTATTTAATCTTACTTATTAACTCAACTTTCGCACCTAGTAAAAATTAAAATATTCAAGTTCCTGTAAAGTTCATATCCGTTTAAG